>CAXBQV010000001.1:0-62886 GCA_963978265.1 uncultured bacterium
ATGGTCTCGACGAGCGAATCACTTGTGTCGACACCGACGATCATCAGCACGAACAGGAAGAGCATCATGACTGCGCCATGCGCACCATCGCGCGCTCGTGGTCGAACAGGAACTGCGCGAGCGCTTTCGCCAATTCGGTCTTGCCGACCCCCGTCGGGCCGAGGAAGAGGAACGAGCCGGTCGGACGGTCCGGGTCGGCGATGCCGGCACGCGCACGACGCACCGCATCGGACACTCGTTGCACCGCAGCGCGTTGCCCGATGATCCGCCTGCCAAGTTCCTCCTCCATACGGAGCAGCTTCGCGGATTCGCCTTCCAGCATGCGGCCCGCCGGAATTCCCGTCCAGGCGCTCACGACTTCGGCGATCTCGTCGGGTCCGACCTGCTCCTTCACCATCGCTTCGCGGCCCTGCGCACCACGTTGTTCGAGCTCTTGTTCCAGCGCCGGGATATCGGCATAGAGCAGGCGCGAGGCCTGCTCGAAATCGCCTTCGCGCTGTGCACGCTCGGCAGCGACGCGGAGGGCGTCGATCCGCTCCTTGATGGAACCGACTTTGTCGAGTTCTTGCTTCTCGGATTCCCAACGCCGCTTCAAATCCGTGAGCTCGACGTCCTTGGCATGCAGTTCCTCGCGCAACTTCGCGAGTCGCTCGACCGATGCACTGTCGGTCTCCCGTTGCAATGCAAGTTCCTCGAGACGGAGTCGATCGACTGCGCGCTGCAGGTCGTCGATCTCGATCGGCGACGAGTCGATCTCCATACGCAGACGCGACGCCGCCTCGTCGACGAGGTCGATTGCCTTGTCCGGCAGGAAGCGGGAGGTGATGTACCGGTCCGAGAGTTGGGCGGCCGCAACGAGTGCCGAGTCGGCGATGGCGACCTTGTGGTGCGCCTCGTACTTCTCCTTCAGCCCGCGGAGGATTCCGATGGTGTCCTCGACACTCGGCTCTCCCACGAGCACCTGTTGGAACCGACGCTCGAGCGCCGGATCCTTCTCGATGTGTTCGCGATACTCGTCAAGCGTGGTCGCACCGACGAGGCGAAGTTCGCCGCGGGCGAGCATCGGCTTCAGCATGTTGCCGGCATCCATCGCGCCCTGTCCGGTCGAGCCCGCACCCACCACCGTGTGCAGCTCGTCGATGAACGTGATGATCTGGCCTTCGCTGTCGCCGATCTCCTTCAACACCTGCTTGAGTCGTTCCTCGAATTCACCCCGATACACAGCACCGGCAACCATCGATGCGAGGTCGAGCGACACGAGTCGCTTGTCGCGAAGCGACGTCGGAACATCGCCCGCCACGATCCGCTGGGCCAGGCCTTCGACGACGGCGGTCTTGCCGACGCCCGGCTCGCCAATGAGTACCGGGTTGTTCTTCGTGCGCCGCGACAGCACCTGCACTACACGCCGGATCTCGGAATCACGCCCGATCACCGGATCGAGTTTTCCATCGCGCGCACGCGCTGTGAGATCGATGCTGAACTTCTCGAGCGCGGATTGCTGCTCTTCGTTGGGTTGCATGTTCGGCGTTGTCATGTCATCACCTCTTGCTCGACGACGTCTTTCCTGTGAGAACGAATTCGTTGATCCGCTTATGCCCGCCGATGTGGTCGCCACACCACAAGGGCCGTTGAATTGGTTTGTTGCGTCAACTCTGCAAGCCGCTGTCGCAACCGCGTGTTCTCGGTCTCGAGCGCGAGGATGCGCGCGATGCCGATGAGATTGACCCCTTCGGCGGACAGCGCAGCGATCTCCTGCAGGCGCGCAATATCGCGCAGCGAGTAGTAGCGCGTCTGACCGGCGGTGCGCATCGGCACGACCAGTCCGAGCCGGTCGTACTGCCGCAACGTCTGCTGGTGCATGCCGGCCATCGTTGCCGCGACACCGATGCCGTAGAGCGGTGCGTCGTAATCGGGTGTCAGCGCGTCCATTACGGCTCCGGCTCGATCCGTGGCGCACGTGCTGCTCGCTGGAGCAGTTCTTCGCGCGGATCCTCACTCTTCATCGCTTCGGCATACTGCTCGAGGGCTTCCTTTGCCTGCTTACTCAGCTTCTGCGGCACCGCGATCTCGACGGTGACGAGCAGATCACCGGTTCGGCCCTTCGGAGACGGAACGCCGCGCTCCTTGATGCGGAACGTCTTGCCGTGCGGCGTCGCCGCCGGAATCTTCAACGAGACCGAGCCACCGGTGACGACTGGCACCGGCACGGTTGCACCGAGGGTCGCCTCGTCGATGCTGATCGGCACGGTGATCGTGAGGTGGTCGTCCTTGCGCCCGAACACCGGGTGTGGAGTGACTTCGACGATGACGAACAAGTCGCCTGCCGGGCCGTTGTTGACCCCCGGACCACCACGACCGGGCAGTCGGATACGTGAGCCGTCCTTCACGCCGGCCGGGATCTTCACCTGCACGGTGCGAGTGGCGTGCACGGCGCCGATGCCACGACAGTCAGGACATGTGTGTTCGATGAACCTGCCGGTGCCGCGGCATTCACGGCACGGCTCGGACATGGCGAATCCGCCGACGTTGCGCTGCACGTGACCGCTGCCACGGCAGGCCGAGCAGGCGGTCGGGCTCGTGCCCTGTTTCGCTCCACTTCCGCGGCATTGCGTGCACGTCTGCTCGCCGGTGAGCCGGATCGGTGACGTCACTCCTCGAAGTGCATCGGCGAACGACACGGTGACGCGCGTCTCGAGGTCGGATCCGCGTTGCGGTCGACGACCTCCACCGCCGAACATGCCGCCGAAGAGATCGCCGAGGTCGATGTTGAAGCCCCCGGGGAATCCGCCGCCGCCCTGGAATCCGCCCTGGAATCCGCCCTGCGCGAACATCTCGCGTGCCTCGTCGTATTCGCGCCGCGTCTGGTCGTTGCCAATCACGTCGTATGCCTCGGACACGGCCTTGAACCGTTCCTCGGCGTTCGGGTTGTTCTGGTTCGCGTCGGGGTGCAACTCCTTGGCGAGTTTGCGGTAGGCCTTCTTGATGTCATCCGCGCTTGCATTCTTCGCAACGCCGAGCGTCTTGTAGAAGTCCTTTTCAAGCCACGCCTGCTCCATGGGGTCGCACCTCCCTTCGGCTGCTGATGACCCGCCTATTCGGCGGAACGGTCCTGGACGCCGACGCGCGCCGCACGCAGCACCCGTCCGGCATGTCGGTAGCCGACCTGGTACACCTGCGCGACGACCGTGATCGGTGACACGCCGGCATCGTCCGCCGCGGTGTGCGTCAACGCTTCATGCACCGCGGGGTCGAACTCCTCACCTACGGAGCCGAAGGTCTCGAGGCCGAATTTGTGTGCAACGGCTTCAATGGCTTCGCCGACGGCCTTGAAAGCGCCGGAGAACTCGTTGTGCTCGCGGGCGCGCTGCAGATCGTCGAGGACCGGAAGCAAAGCGCTGAGCACATCGCCGACCGCATTGTCACGCGCGAGCGAACGATCGCGTTCGACGCGCTTGCGGTAGTTGGAGTACTCGGCCTGCAGGCGCTGGAGGTCCGACGTGAGTTCAGCGATTGCGATATCAGTGAACGCGGCCGCCTCCTCGGTGGCCTCCGCGGAGGCCGCTGCATCGGCAGCAGCCTCCGGACGGGCTTCACCGGTCTTCGGGTCGATCTTCCGCTTGTCGTTGACGACGAACGGCTGATCCTCGTGGGACTCGGTCATGACTACTTCGCCGGTTCGTCGACGACTTCGCCTTCGACGATGTCGTCGTCGCTCGAATCACCCGCACCTGCGGTGGCATCGGCCGACGAGTACATCGCGGCACCCAGTGCCTGCGATGCAGCGGCAAGCTTCTCCGAAGCTGAGCGGATCGCCTCGATGTCGGTACCCTCGAGTGCGGACTTCAACTCCGTGAGTGCGGTGTCGGTCTCGCCACGCGTGTCGGCAACCTTGTCCTCGTTGTCCTTGAGGAACTTCTCGGTCTGGTAGACGAGGGACTCCGCGAGATTGCGGGTCTCCACTTCTTCCTTGCGCTGCGCATCCTCGGCCGCGTGGGCTTCGGCGTCGCGCATCATCCGATCGATCTCCTCCTTCGACAGGCCGGAACCGCCCGTGATGGTGATCGACTGCTCCTTGCCGGTCCCCAGGTCCTTGGCCGCGACATGCACGATGCCGTTGGCGTCGATGTCGAAGGTGACCTCGATCTGCGGAACGCCGCGCGGTGCCGGCGGAAGTCCGACGAGTTCGAAGGTGCCGAGCTTCTTGTTGTACGCGGTCATCTCGCGCTCGCCCTGGAAGACCTGGATGCTCACAGACGGCTGGTTGTCATCAGCAGTCGTGAATACCTGCGAACGCTTGGTCGGGATCGTGGTGTTGCGTTCGATGATCTTCGCCATGATGCCGCCCTTGGTCTCGATACCGAGCGACAGTGGCGTGACATCGAGCAGGAGCACGTCCTTCACTTCACCCTTGAGCACGCCCGCCTGGAGCGCTGCGCCCACGGCGACGACTTCATCCGGGTTCACGCCCTTGTTCGGCTCGCGGCCACCGGTGAGCTGCTTCACGAGTTCGGTGACCATCGGCATACGGGTGGAACCGCCGACGAGTACGACATGATCGATGTCGGCGACCTTGACGCCCGCGTCGCGGATGACGTTCTCGAACGGTGTGCGGCAGCGCTTGAGCAGATCGGCGGTCATTGCCTCGAACTGCGCACGCGTCAACGTCTCATCGAGATGGAGCGGGCCCTCCGCACCGGCGGTGATGTAGGGAAGGTTGATGGATGCCTGCATCGACTGCGAGAGATCGATCTTGGCCTTCTCTGCCGCCTCCTTCAGACGTTGTACTGCCATCTTGTCCTTCGACAGGTCGACGCCGTGCGCGTTCTTGAAGTTCGTGACGAGGTGGTTGATGATCGCGTCGTCCCAGTCGTCGCCTCCGAGATGGTTGTCTCCACTCGTCGCCTTGACTTCAACGATGCCGTCGCCGATTTCCAGCAGTGAAACGTCGAAGGTGCCGCCACCGAGGTCGAAGACGAGAATCGTCTGCTCCTGCTCACCCTTGTCGAGGCCGTACGCGAGTGCCGCGGCCGTCGGCTCGTTGATGATGCGGAGGACGTTGAGACCGGCGATCTCGCCGGCTTCTTTCGTTGCCTGACGCTCTGCGTCGGAGAAATATGCAGGAACCGTGATGACAGCGTCGGTGATCGTCTCACCGAGGTACGCCTCGGCATCACGCTTCAACTTCATGAGCGTGCGAGCGCTGATCTCCTGTGCGCGGTACGGCTTGCCGTCGATGTCGATCTTCCAGTTGGTGCCCATGTGGCGCTTCACCGAACGAATGGTGCGCTCGGGGTTGGTGACGGCCTGTCGCTTTGCGACTTCACCGACAAGGACTTCGCCGTTCTTGGCGAACGCGACCACCGACGGGGTGGTGCGGGCGCCTTCGGCGTTCGCGATAACGGTGGGTTCGCCACCTTCGAGGACCGAGACGACGCTGTTCGTCGTACCGAGATCGATGCCGACCGCGCGGGCCATGCTGCACTCCTGTGGTTCGGGGCCGGACGAGGTGCCCGGCCGCTTGGGACCAGATTGACCCCCACGCCGGAGATCTGTCAAATCCTGACGCAGGGAATATGAGTCGGTGTGACTCAAATCATGGAGTACAACGGGTGGTGCCGTCGGCCTATTCCCGGAAACACAAAAGGCCCGCCTGAGCGGACCTTCTGGTGCTGGTGGTCAGGGACGGGGTCGAACCGTCGACCTTCCACTTTTCAGGCGGACGCTCGTACCAACTGAGCTACCTGACCTCGCGAGGCGCGAGTCTACGGCTTGACTGCAGAAGCCCCAAAAAGGGGCTACTCGACCTCTGTCGCGCGGGGACGCTCACCCGCCAAGAGCGCTTCAACATCGGCGGCCCGATAGCGACGGTGCCCTCCCAAAGTCCTTACGGATGCAAGCTTTCCGGCCTGCGCCCAGCGTGTGACCGTCTTCGGGTCGACGCGGAACATCGCCGCCACTTCCCGTGGTGTGAGCAATCGATCCGGATCTTTCGCCATGTCGCTTCCTTCCCCCTTTGCCCAAGTCTGTACCTATGCTCCCCGCTAGGGCTACCCCTATGACAAAACTGACAATCGCCGCCTATTGCCGAACCCGATATCCTCTGCGGACGTCCAAATCCACGTGCAGAACCGAGGGGGCTGAGCCATATGGGGCGCGGCCGAGCGAAAGCCAAGCAGACGAAGGTTGCCCGCGAACTCAAGTACGGCGGACCCGACATGGATCTGGATCGGTTGGCCGCAGAACTCGGCGCAGACCGCAAGCCGTCGCACGACCCCTTCTCCGACGACGTCCCGGACGAGGAGAAGTACTCCGCTTGGATCGATGAGGAAGACGAGGGCGCAGGGGACGATGAAATCGTTGAGGTCGACGACGAGCGCTAGGCGCGGTACTCCCCAACAAGCGTGACCGCTCCCCCGGATCCACCCTTGGCCTCGGCATCCCCATGTTCACCATCGCGGCGTTCACGGACCGTTCCCGCAACCCACGCCTCGATGCCGCGCAACCCGAGACGCGCGATCGCAACCTCCGCTGAGTCCGGCTCAACGACGGCGAACATCCCGATGCCCTGGTTCAAGGTCTTCTCGATCTCGAGGCGCTCCACACCGCCGAGTTCGCGGATGAGCTCGAAGATCGGCTGCGGCTTCCAGGTGGCACGGTCGATGTCGACCGCCGCGTTCCCCGGCAGCACGCGTGCGAGATTCGCAGCGAGCCCACCACCGGTGACGTGCGAGAACACGTGCACCTCCGCCTCATCCATGAGATCGAGGCAATCGAGGGCGTAGATGCGGGTCGGCTCAAGCAGTTCCTCACCGAGCGTGCGACCGAGTACATCCACATGCGACGCGAGTGACAGTCCCGCGGCCTTGCCGGCATCGCCGAGGAGCACATACCGGGCAAGTGAGTAGCCGTTCGAGTGCAGGCCGCTCGACCGCATCGCGATCACGACATCGCCGTGCTGGACGCGTGCTTCGCTGAGCAGTTTGTCAGCCTCAACCACGCCGGTGCCCGCACCTGCGACGTCGTACTCGTCGGGATCCAGAAGCCCCGGGTGCTCCGCGGTTTCCCCGCCGAGCAGTGCAACGCCTGCGCGACGACACCCTTCGGCGACACCACTGACGATTGCCGCAATCCGTTCGGGAACGACGTTGCCGCAGGCAATGTAATCGGTCATGAACAACGGCTCCGCGCCGACGACCACGAGATCATCGACCACCATCGCCACCAGATCGATACCGATGGTGTCATGTTGCTGGAGCGCCTGGGCGATCGCGACCTTGGTGCCCACACCGTCGGTCGATGTTGCGAGCAGCGGCCGTTTGTATCGGGTGAGCGCGGCTGCATCGAAGAGTCCTGCGAATCCACCGAAGTCACCAAGCGTCTCGGGTCGCTGCGCGGCCTTCACCGATGCCTTCATCAAAGCGACGGCGCGCTCGCCCGCTTCTACATCGACGCCGGCAGCCGCGTAGGTGGCCCTATTCATGGTTCAACCTCACCGGCGTCTCGAGGGAGTACTTGCCGAGCAATTCCGGTGATGGAAGGTCGATCGGGTAATCGCCGTCGAAGCAGGCGCGGCACAGGTCCTGCTTCGCCTGTCCGGTGGCACCGATGAGTCCTTCGAGCGAGACATAGCCCAGCGAGTCCGCATTGATCGACTTGCGGATCTCCTCCACCTCGAGTCCAGTGGCGATGAGTTCGGCACGGGTCGCGAAGTCGATGCCGTAGAAGCACGGCCAGGTGACGGGTGGTGACGAGATGCGGACATGCACCTCGGCAGCGCCAGCTTCACGCAGCATCCGCACGATCGCACGTTGCGTGTTGCCGCGCACGATCGAATCGTCGACGACAACGAGTTTCTTGCCCTCGATCACTTCGCGCAAGGGATTGAGTTTCAGTCGGATGCCGAGCTGGCGGATGGTCTGCGACGGCTGAATGAAGGTTCGACCGACGTAGGCATTCTTCACAAGCCCCTGCGCGAACGGGATGCCTGATCCCTGTGCATAACCGACTGCCGCTGGCGTTCCGGACTCCGGCACCGGAATCACGAGATCGGCATCGACGGGATGCTCCTGCGCCAGGACGCGCCCGATCTGTGTGCGCACGGCATGCACGGTATGACCGTCGAGGATCGTGTCCGGCCGCGCGAGGTAGACGAATTCGAAGAGGCACCCCTTGCGCTGCGGCATCGCGAACTTCTGTGATCGCAAACCGTTCTCATCGATCGCGAGGAGTTCACCGGGTTCAATGTCTCGGACATATGAAGCGCCAACGATGTCGAGCGCGGCAGTTTCGGACGCAACAACCCAACCACGTTCCAGCCGACCGAGTACGAGCGGACGCACACCGTGTGGATCGCGCGCTGCATAGAGCGTGTTGTCGTCCATGAAGACGAGCGAGAACGCGCCCTTCACGCGCGGGAGTTCGATCATCGCTGAGTCCTCAATACTGCGCGTGGGATGTGCGGCAAGAAGGGCGGTGAGGATCTCGGTGTCCGTCGATACGGCCGCGACGTCCTCGGTGCCCGGGATGGTGCCGAGTTCGTTGCGGATGTCATCGAGGAATTCGCGGAGCTCGTGCGTATTCACGAGATTGCCGTTGTGGCCGAGCGCGATGTGCCCCGTTGCCGTGGAGCGGAAGGTCGGCTGCGCGTTCTGCCAGACCGAGGACCCCGTTGTGGAGTACCGGGCATGGCCGACCGCGATGTGCCCAGTGAGCTGTTCGAGCGTCTGTTCGTCGAACACCTGCGAGACGAGGCCCATGTCCTTGAAGACGAGGATCCGGTTTCCGTCACTCGTGGCGATGCCGGCGGATTCCTGCCCGCGATGCTGCAGCGCATACAGGCCGTAGTAGGTGAGTTTGGCGACTTCCTCGCCAGGCGCCCAGACGCCGAAGACACCGCAGGCGTCCTGGGGCCCCTTCTCACCGGGGAGCAACTCATGACTGAGTTGGCCGTCACCGCGCTTCACGTCGTAATCCTAGTCGCGGCCATCGACGGGTTCAGAGCCTGCCCGCACCCCGGGACTCGGCGCCGGACATCCGCTCCGCCAGCCACACCGGCCCAACGAATGCGAGGAGCAGCAGTGCTGCCACGGCATTCACGATCGGACCCTGGTTCGGCCGGAAGAGGTTGTTGAAGATCCACTGCGGCAGTGTCTGCACACCTGCGCCACTGGTGAACGTGGTGACGACGATCTCATCGAATGACAGTGCGAATGCGAGCAGCGCACCTGCAACGAGGGCAGATTGCAATTGGGGCAATGTCACGTAGCGGAAGGTCTGGAACAGCGATGCACCGAGGTCGCTCGAAGCCTCCTCGAGCGATAGCCCCACACGTCGAAGTCGTGCCGACACATTGTTGAACACCACGACGACGCAGAAGGTGGCATGCCCGAGGACGACGGTGAAGAGGCCGAGCGAGATTCCGAAGGGTTTGAGCACCGTGGTGAATGACGTATTGAGCGCGATGCCGGTGACGATGCCGGGCAGCGAGATCGGGAGCACGACGAGGAAGTTGATCGCGGTACGGCCGAAGAAGTCGTAGCGCACCAACGCGAAGGACAGCGCGGTACCGAGGACGAGTGCGATGCACGTCGCGCCGAGGCCGGCTTTCACGCTGGACGCAAGTGCGGCGCGAACGCCGTCGTTCTGCAGGGCTGCGGACCACCACCGCAGCGTCCATTCGCTCGGCGGCCAGGAGAAGACCTGCGACGCGTTGAACGAATTGATGATGACGACGCCGAGCGGAATGTAGATGAAGCCGAGTCCGATCATGACGGCGAGACCGAGCAACCAACGCGCTGTACGACTGAGAATCACAGGTTCTCCAGGGCACCGGTCTTGCGCACGGCGGTGAGATACCCGATCACAACGATGATCGGGAACGTCGCTGCGGCGGCCGCAAACGGCAAGTTGCCAGCGACGCCGATGTTGTCATAGACGATGTTGGCGAACATCTGCGTGGCACCGCCGACGATCTTCACCATGATGTAGTCGCCGAGCGACAGTGAGAACGTGAAGATCGAACCGGCGATCAACCCGGGCAGCATGATCGGGAAGATGACGCTGCGGAACGTGCGCCAGGCACCGGCGCCGAGGTCGGCCGATGCGTCGAGCAAGGAGTTCGGCAGTCGGTCGAGCGCGGCGTAGATCGGCAGGATCATGTACGGCAGCCAGAGATAGGCGAGCGCGAGCGTGGTAGCCGGGATGCCGAGTCCGGGCCCGCGCATGCCGAGCGGCGCAAGCGCCCAGTCGAGCACGCCATTGACGTCGAGCATGATCCGCCAGGCGTAGCCCTTCACGAGGTAGCCCGCCCACAGCGGCATCGTGGACAGGATGACGACGGCGTACCGCAGTCGGTTCGACCTCGTCACCTTCGCGGCGAAGATCGCGATCGGCAGCGCGAGCAACGCGTCGATCACGGTCACTGCCACCGCGATGCCGATCGATCGGATCGCCACCGTCCGGTAGACGGAATTACTGAACAGCACCTCGAAGTTGCCGGTACCGAACTGCCGGATCACCGCGTTCGTGAACGAGTCGATCCGCCAGAAGGCAGCCACGATCATGAGCGCAAGGGAACCGATATAGAGGATGAGCAACCAGGCCAGCGGCGTGGCAAGCAGGCTCGCCAGTCGAGCACGCGGATGCGTGAAGAAGAAACGTCAGATCGCGCGACTGCGCCCCGCACCTTTCGGTGCGGGGCTGACAGTCGTGCTGGCGGGCATCAGCCCTTGATCTCCGTCCACGCCTGTGTCCAAGCGGCGTAGTCCTTACAGATCGGACCACGTCCATCAATGCAGTCCGCCACTGGAGTCGTCCAGTAGTAGATCTGCGCTGCGTAGGCGGCGTCGGTTGCGTGGTAGGTGGCACAGTGGTTCTTGTCGGCGGTCTTGTCACAGGCGAGTGTCTGCGACGGCGATTCTCCGAACCATTCCGAAACCTGCGCGTTGGGAACCGGACTGATGATCCAGTCCATCCACTTGTACATGCAGTTCGGGTGTGCAGCCTTGGACGAGATCATCCAGGTGTCGGACCAGCCGGTTGCGCCCTCTTCCGGAATGACGCCTTCGACCTTGACCTTGCCCTCGCTGTTGATGAGGTTGGCGTTGATCTGCCAGGCGGTGCCGATGACGTTCGCGCCCTGGCCGAACGACTGCACCTCGTCGGTGTAGGCCGCCCAGTAGCTGCCGATGATGCCTTTCTGCTGCTTCAGCAGATCCACTGCTGCCTGGAATTGCGTGTCATCCAGTGCATACGGGTTGGTGATGCCGAGGTCGGGCTGGGTCTTCATCAGGTACAGCGCGGCATCGGCGATGTAGATCGGCGAATCGTACGCGGTGATCTTGCCCTTGTACGGCGAGTTCGGATCGAAGACAACGCCCCAGGACTTCGGTGCTTCCTTCACGACAGCCGTGTTGTACATGAGGATGTTGGCACCCCAGCCGTGCGGAACGCCGTACATGTTGCCCCCGGCCGAGTTCCACTCACGATCCTTGAGGAAGTCCGAAACCGTTGCGTAGTTCGGGATGAGATCGGTGTTCACCGGGGCGACATCGCCACCGTAGATGAGGCGGAGTGTGGCGTCACCGGACGCGGAAACGCCGTCGTACTCACCGGACTTCATGAGGGTGACCATCTCGTCGGAAGTGTTGCCGATCTTGACGTTCACCTTGCAGCCGGTTGCTTGCTCGAACGGTGTGACCCAGTCGACGTTCTTGTCGGTGGAACCGTTCTCGACGTAACCGGCCCATGCAACGAGGTTCAGTGCGCCTTCACCATCGCCGACGGCAGTCGCCATCGGGATATTCGGCAGCTCCGGACCGCTTGCAGTGGTCGTGCTATCGGTCGATGACGAGCTGCAGCCCGCCACCACCAGTGCGAGGCCCGCCAAGAGTGTGGCGAACCCGCGACGATGCTTGCGCATTGTCCCTCTCCTTCTCCCAGCCCTGTGCTGGGAAATCAGTTGGGGACCCGGTACTCGTGTGCCGGATCCCATGTCAGTGAAACATCGGTACCGCGCGCATGCTGCGTTGCGCCGGTGTTGGCGGCAACGGCAATGAGCGATCCGCCGACTTCGAGGTCGACGAGATAGCGCGTGACGCTGCCGACATAGCTCACTTCCCGAATATGCCCTCGGGTCTCGCGACCGCGAGAGGACTCGTTGATGAACAACTTCTCGGGACGGATGCTCACCGTTGCGGGATTCCCGAACAGCCGCTGCGCGGCGTCGCCCCGGATGAGATTGGACGTACCGACGAATCCGGCAACGAACTCCGAGGCCGGATGGTCGTAGATGTCGACCGCCGTGCCGAGTTGTTCGATGCGGCCGTCGTTGAAGACGGCGATGCGATCGCTCATCGTGAGCGCCTCGTCCTGGTCATGCGTGACGAATACGAACGTAATGCCGACGTCGCGCTGGATCTCCTTCAATTCCACCTGCATGTGCTCGCGCAACTTCAGATCAAGTGCTCCCAGCGGTTCGTCGAGCAGGAGTACCTTCGGCCGGTTCACGAGGGCTCGAGCAAGTGCAACGCGTTGCCGCTGACCGCCGGAGAGTTGCGAGGGCTTGCGATCACCGAAGCCCGCGAGCGCGACGGACTCCAGCGCTTCCGACGCACGCTGACGACGCGCTGCAGCGTCGACCTTCTTCACTTTGAGTCCGTATTCGATGTTCTCCTGCACCGTCATGTGCGGGAACAGCGCGTAGTCCTGGAACACCGTGTTCACGTCCCGGTCGAACGGCGGCGTGTTTGTCACGTCGACTCCGCCGAGCGTGATCGTGCCTGCCGTCGGCAGTTCGAAGCCGGCGATCATGCGCAACACGGTGGTCTTGCCGGAGCCCGACGGGCCGAGCAGGGTGAGGAACTCGCCATCCATGACGTCGAGATCGACGTTGTCGACGGCAACGACCGTTCCGCTTTGCGGGGTGCGGAATTCCTTGCGGAGACCGCGGAGCGAGATTGCTATCGACATACCGGAAATCTACGGGTTGGCCTGCGGTCCTTTACAGCGGCCGCGCACCGGCGCGGGCAGCCCGCAGACTCAATCTGCCAACGGGAAGAGCGCGCGAAGGTCCGACCGTTCACCGGAGGCGCGCACACGTCCGCTTTCCACGAGTTCCACCCAGTCGAGCGTGCCGTCAGCGAGGCCGAGTAGCGCGGTTGCATCCATCTCGACGACGGCGCTGGGCGTCCCCCGTCGGTGCGCGGGACCGTCCACGATCTGCACCGCGGCGTAGGGCGGGATGCGGAGTTCCACGGATCGACCGGGCGCAACCGCCTGCACGCGAGCGAGCACGGCGTCAACGGCTGCGCGTTCGGCTTCACGATCCATCAGGCAAGTGCCGCCGGCAGCGTTGCGTCGGAGGCGGCGCGGAGTTCGTCGAGTGACCAGCGGATGGTCTCGCCGTACACGTTGTCCAGTTGCAGGAACTGCGCGCCTTCGGAAGCTCCTGCATCGGCGGCGAGTTGCGAGTCGACGACCCCGATCCGCGTGAGCGAAACTCCACGCGCGTTGCACATCTCGGTGAACCGCAACTCCTCGGTTCGCGGCAGCACCACGACGGCGCGAGCCGTCGACTCGGCGTAGGCGAAGACGAATGGGTCGAGTTCAGTGGGAACCCAGATGCGTGCACCGATGCGCGAGCGGAGGGCCATTTCGACAAGTGCCTGCATGATGCCGCCGTCGCTCACGTCGTGCGCAGCAGCGAGCAGCCCGTCGCGCGATCCGGCGACGAGGATCTCGGCCAGCGTTCTCTCCTTCGCGAGGTCCACCACCGGCGGCAGACCACCGAGGTGTGCATGCACCTCATGCGCCCATTCGGAACCGGCGAGCTCATCCTTCGTCTCGCCCATGACGTAGATGAGATCGCCATCTTCGGTCCAGGCCATCGGAGTTCGACGCGTGACGTCGTCAATGACGCCGAGGACACCGACGACCGGCGTCGGAAGAATCGCGACGTCGCCCGTCTGGTTGTAGAACGACACGTTGCCACCGGTGACCGGCGTGCCGAGTTCGAGGCAGCCGTCGGCGAGTCCGCGCACGGCTTCCGCGAACTGCCACATCACTTCGGGATCCTCCGGCGAACCGAAGTTCAGACAGTTCGTGACGGCCAACGGAGTTGCACCGGTGACGGCCACATTGCGGTAGGCCTCGGCGAGTGCGAACTTGGCGCCGATGTAGGGATCGAGTTTCGCGACGCGGCCGTTGCAGTCGGTGGAGAGGGCCACGCCCAAACCGGTTTCCTCGTCGACGCGGACCATGCCGGAGTCCTCCGGCTGCGCGAGGACGGTGTTGCCGAGGACGTAGCGGTCGTATTGGTCGGTGACCCACGCCTTCGATGCGAGGTTCGGCGCGGCCGTCATGCGCAACACCGTGTCGTGGAGTTCAGCGGCGGTGGACGGCCGTCGCAGCCGCACGGCAGTCGGGGCATCTGCCTGCAACGCGTCCTGCCAGCTCGGGCGGTGGTACGGCCGTTCGTAGACGGGGCCGTCGTGCGCCACGGTCCGCGGCGGCACATCGACGATCGTCTCACCATGCCATTCGATGACGAGTCGACCGGTGTCGGTCACAACGCCGATGTCGGTTGCGATGACGTCCCACTTCCTGCAGATCGCCATGAACTGATCGACGTTCTGCGGCGGAACGATCGCGCACATCCGCTCCTGCGACTCCGACATGAGAATCTCTTCAGGACTCAGCGACTGATCGCGCAGCGGCACGCGGTCGAGCCAGACATGCATCCCGCCTTCACCATTCGATGCGAGTTCCGACGTCGCACACGAGATACCTGCACCACCGAGATCTTGAATGCCCTCCACGAGTCCTGCGTGCAGCACCTCGAGCGTGCATTCGATGAGCAACTTCTCCATGAACGGGTCGCCGACCTGTACCGACGGGCGCTTTGCGGGGCCGTCGGCGTCGAAGGTCTCCGATGCAAGCACGGAAACGCCACCGATGCCGTCACCGCCCGTGGTGGCGCCGTAGAGGATGACGCGATTGCCCACGCCGCTCGCCTTCGCGAGATGGATGTCCTCGTGCTTCATGGTGCCGACGCACAGCGCGTTCACCAGTGGGTTGCCGATGTACGTGGGATCGAAGACGACTTCGCCACCGATGTTCGGCAGGCCGAGGCAGTTGCCGTAGCCGCCGACACCGGCGATGACGCCGGGCAGCACACGATGCGTGTCAGGGGCATCGAGTGGGCCGAAACGCAGCGGATCCATCACGGCGACAGGGCGCGCGCCCATCGAGATGATGTCGCGGACGATGCCGCCCACGCCCGTCGCCGCACCTTGGTACGGCTCGACGTAGGAGGGGTGGTTGTGCGATTCGACCTTGAACGTCACGGCCCAGCCGTTGCCGATGTCGACGACGCCGGCATTCTCACCGATGCCGACGAGCAGCTTGTCGGTCTGCGGCTTCTTCTCGCCGAACTGGCGGAGGTGCACTTTGCTCGACTTGTAGGAGCAGTGCTCGGACCACATGACCGAGTACATCGCGAGTTCCGACGATGTCGGACGCCGACCGAGGATGGCACGAATCCGTTGGTACTCGTCGTCCTTCACACCGAGATCACGATACGGCTGTTCCTTCTCCGGAGTTGCAGCCGCATTGGCAACGTTGTCGACGCTCATGCACGAACTCCCGCAGCAAGCGAGGCAAGGATCGAGGTAAAGAATGTGAGGCCGTCCAGCGACGGACCGAACAACGGCTCCACAGCATGCTCGGGGTGCGGCATCAGGCCAGCGACGTTGCCCCGCTCGTTCGTGATGCCGGCGATGTCGCGATAGGAACCATTCGGGTTCACATCAAGGTATCTGGCGAAGACCCGATTGTCGGCTTCGAGCATGTCCAGCGTGTGTTCATCGGCGATGTAGCCGCCTTCGCCGTTCTTCAGCGGAATGACGATTTCCTGGTTCGGTTCGAACTGGTTCGTCCACATCGAGGTGGTGTTCTCGATGCGGAGTCGCTGGTCACGGCAGATGAAATGCTGGTGGTCGTTGCGGATGAGTGCACCGGGGAGCAAGTGCGACTCGACGAGGATCTGGAAACCGTTGCAGATGCCGAACACCGGCAACCCCTGCTTCGCCTTGTCGATGATGGTCTGCATGGCCGGTGCGAAGCGGGCTATGGCGCCGCAACGGAGGTAGTCGCCGTAGGAGAAGCCGCCGGGAAGCACCACGGCGTCGACATGCTGCAGGTCGGCATCGCCGTGCCACAGCTCGACTGCTTCAGCACCAGCGATGCGGATCGCACGGGCGGCGTCACGATCGTCGAGTGAACCCGGGAAGGTGACGACACCGATTCGCGCACCGGTCAGGGTGCTCACGCTTCGATCCTCAGGGTGTAGTTCTCAATGACCGGGTTGGACAGCAGGTTGCCGGCGAGTTCATGCAGCTTCTGCTCGTCGAGTACGCCGTCGATCTCGATGACGAACTGCTTGCCCTGCCGAACCGAGGTCACGCCGGTCAGCCCAAGACGTCCGAGTGCGCCCTGCACAGCACGGCCTTGTGGGTCGAGGATTTCGGGCTTGAGACTGACATCGACGACGACGCGGGCCACGGGCGCTCCAAGGGGTGCAGATGCACCAATCCTAGCCAGCGGCGATTTCGTCAGCCGAGGCGGGCATCACCGGTTTGCGCAGCCAACTGCCACGCGGACCAGGCCGAGTCGACCATCGCTTCCAAGTCCTGGATCGCGACCCACCCGAGGTCGGCATTCGCTTTCGCAGAGGACGTCACGATGCGCGCGGGATCCCCGGCACGGCGCGGCTCGAGCACCGGCGTGAACGGGATGCCGGTGACTTCGGCGACCATCTCCATGATCTGCTTGACGCTCACACCTTCACCGCGACCGAGGTTGTAATGGTTCGCAATCGTGGTTCCGGACTGCAATTTCTTCGCGGCAGCAACGTGGGCTTCTGCAACGTCCTGTACGTGGATGTAATCGCGCACACACGTGCCGTCGGGTGTCGGGTAATCGTTGCCGAAGACCTTCGGGTTGCGCCCGTTGCTCACCGCATCCATGACGAGTGGGAAGAGGTTGTGGGGTGACACGTCATAGACCTCTCGCGCGCCGCTGCCAACGACATTGAAGTAGCGGAGTGCCGTCCACTTGAACGTCGACCCGCCAGCGAGTTCCCGCGACTTCGCGAAGTCGCGGCAGAGCCATTCGCCGATCAGTTTCGATTCGCCGTACGGGGACTCCGGAGCCGTTGGCGTCTGCTCGTCGACGAGGTCGACGTCAGGGGTGCCGAACACTGCGGCAGAGGACGAGAACACGAAGTTCATGACGTTGTGACGCGCACACGCTTCGAGAAGTTGTCGGGTTCCCTCGACGTTGCTGTGGAAGCACTCGAGCGGCCGCTTCACCGATTCGCCGGCGTACTTGAACCCGGCAAGGTGCACGACGCCATCAACGTGTCCGGCTTCGAATGCGCGGTCGAGATCTTTTGCGCTGCAGATGGATCCCTGCACGAACGCGACGCCGTCGGGGACGAACTCCTTGCGGCCGGTGGAGAGGTCGTCGAGCACGATCGATTCGATGCCGTTGGCGCTGAATGCGCGCACGATGTGCGAACCGATGTAGCCGGCGCCACCGGTCACCAACCAACTCATGCCCAGGTCCGTCCCGTCAGCCGTTCGTACGCCTCAATGTACTTCGCACGCGTCTGCTCGACGACTTCGTCTGGAAGCGGAGGCGGAGGCACGGTGCCGTTCCTGTCCCAGTCGGCTGCCGGCGAGGTCAGCCAATCACGAACAAACTGTTTGTCGAACGACGGCTGCTGCGTCCCCGGCTTCCACAGTTCCGCCGGCCAGTAGCGGGACGAGTCCGGCGTGAGGACCTCGTCGGCGAGCACGATGGTCCCGTCGTTACGCGCGCCGAATTCGAACTTCGTATCGGCAAGGATGACACCGCGCTTCGCCGCGATCTCCTCTGCCGTCCGATACACCTCGATCGTGAGGTCGCGCAGCACCTCTGCAGCAGCCAGACCCACCGTGTCCGCAACGGTGTGGAAGTCGACGTTCTCGTCGTGCTCGCCGAATGCCGCCTTCGTTGCCGGGGTGAAGATCGGATAGGGCAGCTTCGATCCGTCGACGAGTTCGTCCGGTAGCGGGATGCCGCACACCGTTCCATGCTCGTTGTATTCGGCGAGGCCCGAGCCAGTGAGGTAGCCGCGCGCGACGCATTCGACGGGGAACATGCTGAGCCGTTCACAGACCATGGCCCGACCACGCACGGTGTCGGGAACGTCGAGTGAACGCACATGGTTCGGGACCACATTCATGAGCCGCTCGAACCACCACTGCGAGAGCGCGGTGAGAATCGCGCCTTTGTCAGGGATCGGCGTGGGAAGAATCCAGTCGTAGGCGCTGATGCGGTCCGTTGCGACCACCAGCAGATCACCATGTGGTGTGGTCCAGAGGTCGCGCACCTTGCCGGAGTGGATGTGCTCGTATCCGGCCGGTAGCGCATAGTCCGGCTTCGGAAGTTCCTGCGTCGTCATCAGAGGATCGGTGCCGGCGCGTATGCGGCGTCCTGCGGATAGCGCTCGCACACCGCATTGACTTTGCGAACCACTCCACGTACCTGTGCCTGCGCTGCGCCGGAGAAGTCGAGCGGCTCGGCGATCATCTGCTGCAACGCGGCCTTCTGCAGCCCGAGCCGCGAGTCGGATGCGAGACGCTCGATGAGATCGTTTCGGGCCCGCTCGTCCTCACGGAGGTGCAGCGCAACCGCCACCGCGTGCTCCTTGATCGCTTCATGGGCGGTCTCACGGCCGACGCCATTGCGAACAGCGGCCATCAGCACCTTCGTCGTGGCGAGGAACGGCAAGTTCTGTTCGAGTTCCCGTGTGATGACGGCAGGGAATGCACCGAAGTCGTCGAGCACGGTGATGAACGTCTGGAAGAGTCCGTCGATGGCGAAGAACGCGTCTGGAAGTGCGACGCGTCTGACGACGGAGCAGGCGACGTCACCCTCGTTCCACTGTGAACCGGCCAACTCGGCGGTCATCGACGCGAATCCGCGGAGGATCACAGCGAACCCGTTCACGCGCTCGCAGGAGCGGGTGTTCATCTTGTGCGGCATCGCGGAAGAACCGACTTGACCGGGCTTGAATCCTTCGGTCACGAGGTTCTGGCCAGCCATCAGCCGGATCGTGTGCGCCAACGACGACGGCGCCGCCGCGAGTTGCACGAGCAGCGACGTCACCTCATGGTCGAGTGAACGCGGGTACACCTGTCCAACCGAAGTGAGCACTTCCTCGAAGCCGAGATGCAGTGCGATGCGCTTCTCGAGTCGCTCCAGTTTGACAGCGTCGCCGTCGAGAAGATCGAGCATGTCCTGCGCAGTGCCGACCGGCCCCTTGATGCCACGGAGCGGGTAGCGGGCGATGAGCTCTTCCAGTCGGTGGAATGCGACGAGCAACTCGTCGGCGGCGGATGCGAACCGCTTGCCGAGGGTTGTGACCTGCGCCGGAACATTGTGCGAACGTCCGGTGACCGCAACCGATTCGTACTGCGTTGCCAGCTGTGCCAAACGTGCGAGTGATGCAATCACCTCGGTGCGCACGAGTTTGAGGCCGTTGAGGATCTGCAACTGCTCGACGTTCTCGGTGAGATCGCGCGACGTCATGCCCTTGTGGATGTGCTCATGACCCGCGAGTTCATTGAACTCCTCGATACGCGCCTTCACATCGTGCTTCGTCACGGCTTCGCGCTCAGCGATGGACGGCAGATCGATCATGTCGAGCTTCGCCCGGTACGCGTCGATGACACCCGGAGGGACCTCGATGCCAAGGTCCTTCTGCGCCTGCAGCACGGCGATCCAAAGTTGGCGTTCGAGTCGCACCTTGTGCTCGGGCGACCAGAGCATCGCCATCTCCAGCGATGCGTACCGGTTTGCGAGGACGTCGGAAACGCGCGGCTTACCCATGGTGATCCCCTACCGTGATGCGGCCTTCGAGGGCCGACAGCGCAATGTCCGAGCGATGCTGTTCGCCGGACCACGAAATCGTTCGGACAGCGGCGTAGGCACGCTCGCGTGCCTGCTCGAGCGAGTCTGCGATCGCCGTCACCGACAGCACCCGACCACCGCTGGTGACGATGGTGCCGTTCACCCGCTTGGTGCCTGCATGCAGGACGTCGACGTGTGCCATCGCATCCGCTTCGGCAATGCCGCTGATGATGTCGCCCGATCGGACATCGCCGGGATATCCGGCGGCAGCCATCACAACAGTGAGCGCAGCACCGGTTCGCCACTGCAGCGGCGGTTGCTCGTCGAGCCGACCGATGGCCGAGCGGTAGAGCAGCTGGCCGAGCGGCGACTTCAACCGTGCGAGGACAACTTGTGTCTCGGGGTCACCGAATCGCGCATTGAACTCGATGACCCGGACCCCGCGCGCCGTGAGTGCCAGACCTGCGTAGAGCAGGCCCTGGAACGGCGTTCCGCGTTTGCGCATCTCCGTGATGACCGGCATCGCAACGGTGTCGACCACGTCCTGCACAAGATCGAGCGGCGTCCAATCGAGCGGCGAGTACGCGCCCATCCCACCGGTGTTCGGCCCTTGGTCGTCATCGAACACCCGCTTGAAGTCCTGCGCCGGTTCGAGGGGCACAACGCGTTCGCCGTCAGAAACAAGGAAGAGCGACACCTCCGGCCCGTCGAGGTACTCCTCGACGACCACTCGACGTTCACCCGCAGCCAGACACGCGGCAGCGTGATCGAGCGCGGCAGCGCGATCCACGGTCACGATCACGCCTTTGCCCGCGGCGAGGCCGTCGTCCTTCACCACATGCGGTGCGCCGAATTCGTCGAGTGCAGATGCGACGTCATCGATGGTGCTGCACACACGCGCCTGCGCCGTCGGCACGTCCGCCGCCGTCATGACGTCTTTCGCAAATGCCTTCGATGCCTCCAGGCGGGCAGCTGCAGCCGATGGACCGAACACTGGAAGTCCGACTGCACGGAGCGCGTCGGCAACACCTGCTGCAAGTGGTGCCTCGGGACCGATCACGACGAACTCGATGCGATGTTCCGAACAGAGTTCGCGAACCGCAGCGGGGTCGGTGGGTGTCACGTCGACAGTTGGTACGTCGGCGGCAATACCGGCATTGCCCGGAGCGCACATGACGGAGGTGATCGAGGGATCCTTGAGGAGGGCTCGGACCAGGGCGTGCTCGCGGGCACCGCTACCTAGAACGAGGGTTCTCACGCCCTGATTCTAGTCGGGTGGCGTTTCGGCTCTCAGCCCGTGTAGTGCTTGTCCGAGATCGCGAGTACCTCATCGATGATCGCGAGGCCTTCCTTGGCCTGCACATCGTCGATGATCAACGGCGGCACCACGTTCAGGCGGTTGCCGGAGACGAACGTCATCAGCCCGCGCTTCTTGAGTTCGCCGGCAATCTCCGCCATCGCCGGCGACGATCCGCCGTAGGGAGCGAGTTCCTCGCGCGTCTTGCGATCCTTCACGAGTTCGAGCACCCAGAAGCAGCCGATACCGCGGACATCACCGATGATCGGATGGCGCTCCGCGAGTTCGTGCAGTCCGGGACCGAGCACGGTCGTGCCGATGTGCTTCGCATTCTCGACGATCTTCTCTTCCTTCATCACGTCGATTGTTGCAACGGCAGCGGCACACGCAAGCGGATGCCCGGAGTAGGTAAGGCCACCGGGGTAGAACTTGTCCTCGAAGTGATCGGACAGGTCCTTGCTCATGCTGATGCCGCCGAGCGGCACATAGCCCGAGTTCACACCCTTCGCGAAGCAGATGATGTCGGGTTCGACGTTGTAGTTCTTGTAGGCGAACCATTCGCCGGTGCGACCGAAGCCAGCCATCACCTCATCTGCAATGTAGACAATGTTGTTGTCACGGCAGAGCTTCTGCAGACCCTCGAGGTAGCCGGGCGGCGGCGGGATGATGCCGGCAGTGCCGATGACGGTCTCGATGATCACCGCTGCGATGGTGCTCGCACCCTCGTACATGATGATGTCCTTGAGGTGCTGCAGTGCGCGCTCGCCCTCCTCCTCCATCGTCGTCGAATGGAAGTTCGAGCGGTACAGGTACGGGCCCATGAAGTGCACGATCGAGTGCGCGTACTCGTTCGCCCATCGACGCGGTTCGCCGGTGAGGTTGATCGCGAAGCCAGTGTTGCCGTGGTACGAGCGGTATGCGGCGAGGATCTTGTTCTTGCCGGTCTTGACGCGTGCGACACGAATCGCATTCTCGACGGCCTCGGCGCCGCCCACGGTGAAGAACACCTTCTTGTGGTTCGCAGGGGCGAGGTCACTGATCCGCTTCGCGGCTTCTGCGCGCGCGGCATTCGCATGCGAGGGTGCGACCGTGGCGAGTACCGCCACCTGGTCCTGGATGGCCTTCACGACCTTCGGATGCTGATGACCGATGTTCGTATTCACCAACTGCGATGAGAAGTCGAGGAAGCGATTGCCGTCGGCATCCCACAGGTGCACACCCTCCGCCCGCTCGATGAGGAGCGGCTTGACCTGCCCTTGCACCGACCATGAATAGAAGACGTGTTCGCGATCGAGTTCGCTGATGCGCTGGGCTTCGTTTTTGTCCATCGGGACCTCCGCGGACGAGCCTACGGACGACGTCGAAACCGCTACAGGGACCGATGGATTCCCGTCGGCAAAAGGTTGGTTTCGTCAGTCGATGAGATCGTGCAGCGAGATCGTGGCGTTGCGATCCTGACCGACGCCGATGGCGCTCACGCGGCAGTTCGAGATCTCTTCGAGGTATCGCACATACGCCTGCGCATTCTTCGGCAGGTCCGCGAATTCGCGGGCACCGGAGATGTCGGTCTTCCATCCCGGCAGGTTCTCGTAGATTGGCTTCGCGTGGTGGAAACCGGTCTGTGTTTCGGGGAGTTCGTCCATCCGCTGGCCGTCGACGTCGTAGGCGACGCACACCGGGATCTCGTCCCACGATGACAGGACGTCGAGCTTGGTGAGGAAGAGATCGGTGAGGCCGTTGATGCGCTTCGCGTAGCGGGCGATAACGGCGTCGTACCAGCCGCAGCGACGCGGTCGTCCGGTGGTGACGCCGCGTTCGCCCCCGATGGCGCGCAACTGTTCGCCGTCGTCATCGAGAAGTTCGGTGGGGAACGGTCCCGAGCCGACACGGGTCGTGTACGCCTTCATGATGCCGATCGAACGCGTGATCCGCGTGGGACCGATCCCGGCGCCGGTGCTCGCACCGCCGGCCGTCGGATTCGAGGAAGTCACGAACGGATACGTGCCATGGTCGACATCGAGCAGCGTGCCTTGTCCACCCTCGAGCAGCACCACCTTGTCGTCGTCGAGTGCGCGGTTGAGTACCAACGATGTGTCGGTGACGAATGGGCGCAGCGGCTCGGCGTACTGCAACAGGTGTTCGACGACCTTCTCAACTTCGAGCGCGCGTCGGTTGTACACCTTGACGAGGACCTGGTTCTTGCTCGCGAGCGAACCTTCGACCTTCTGCGTCAGGATCTTCTCGTCGAAGAGATCCTGCACACGGATGCCGACGCGCGAGATCTTGTCTGCGTAGGTGGGACCGATACCGCGACCGGTGGTGCCGATCTTCGACTTGCCGAGGAAGCGTTCGGTGACCTTGTCGAGCGTCACGTGGTACGGCGTGATGAGGTGCGCATTGCCGCTGATGAGCAGCTTGCTGGTGTCCACTCCCTTCTCGCGCAAACCCTCGAGTTCCTGCAGCAGGACCGCCGGATCGATGACGACGCCGTTGCCGATGACCGGCACGACGTCGGGTGTCAGGATGCCGGACGGCAGGAGATGGAGGGCGAACTTCTTGTCACCGATGACGACGGTGTGCCCGGCGTTGTTGCCGCCTTGATAGCGCACGACGTAGTCGACGCGCGAACCGAGCAGGTCGGTGGCCTTGCCCTTGCCCTCGTCGCCCCACTGGGCGCCCACAAGCACGATCGCCGGCATCGTCGGTTGCCTTTCGTCCAGCAACCGCCAAGCCGGCGTTTGCCAGCAGAGTCTACCCGCGAAGTCGACCAGCAGAAAGGGCGCCCCGAAGGACGCCCTTTCGCAACGAATGTGCTACTTCATCTTGGTGCCGGTGGAGCGCAGGTCCGCACAGGCTGTGACGACACGGGCCGCCATGCCCTTCTCGGCTGCCTTGCCCCACGCGCGCGGGTCGTACATCTTCTTGTTGCCGACTTCGCCGTCGATCTTCAGCACACCGTCGTAGTTCCTGAACATGTGCTCGACGACCGGACGCGTGAATGCGTACTGCGTATCGGTATCGATGTTCATCTTCACGACGCCGTGATCGAGCGCTTCGCGAATTTCCGAGAGCAGCGAACCCGAACCGCCGTGGAACACGAGATCCATGAACTTGTGCTTACCGGTCTTCTGCTCGACGGCATCCTGCAGGTCCTTCAGGATCGACGGGGTGAGAACCACATTGCCGGGCTTGTAGACGCCGTGCACGTTACCGAATGTGGCGGCGACCATGTAGCGACCGCGTTCGCCGAGACCGAGCTTTGCAACGGTTGCGAGCGCATCTTCCGGCGTCGAGAACAGCTTCGCGTCGTGCTTCGCCTCGATGCCGTCCTCCTCGCCACCGACGACACCGATTTCGATTTCAAGGATGGTCTTCGCGGCGGCGCACTTGTCGAGCATTTCGTCGGCGATGGCGAGGTTCTGGTCCATCGGCACGGCGGAACCGTCCCACATGTGCGACTGGAACAGTGGGTTCTTGCCAGCCTTCACGCGGTCGGCCGACACCTGCACGAGCGGACGCATGAACCCGTCGAGCTTCTCCAGCGGGCAGTGGTCGGTGTGGAGTGCGATGTTCACGTTGTACTTGGCCGCGACGACATGTGCGAACTCGGCGAGCGCAACGGCGCCGGTCACCATGTCCTTGACGGTCTGGCCCGATGCGTATTCGGCGCCGCCCCATGAGAACTGCACGATGCCGTCCGACTCAGCCTCCGCAAAGCCCTGGATCGCGGCGACAATCGTCTGCGACGACGAGCAGTTGATGGCGGGGTATGCGAACTTGCCGGCCTTGGCACGATCGAGCATTTCCGCGTAGACCTCGGGGGTGGCGATAGGCATGGAGACTCCTCAGGTGGGCGAACGGCGTCATCCTTTCATGCCGCCAACCCGACCGGTAAACCGCCCTTAGGCCCCTTCTGTCGCGGGCTCGGGGTCGATCCACCGCAGTTCGCGCACCTCGCGCTCGAGCAGTGGGAGGGCCAGCATCACCAGGGTGATGACGGCGGAGCCCAGGAGCACCGTCGACACCCCATGTGCGGCGATCAAGGGACCGGCGACCGCCAGTCCAACCGGGCCGAACAGCAGCGAACCCATCGCATCGAAGGCGCTGACGCGCGACAGCGACTCGCGCGGAATGTGTGTCTGCAGCGCAGTTCCCCAATTGACGCCCCACTGCTCGAAGCTGATGCCGACGAGGAACGCACCGAGCGCCAGGATCCACACGGGATACGACTTCGACATCAACCAGAACTGCAACGGCATCGACAACGACACCGCCAAACAGAACACGAGCGGCCGTTGTGGCTTGTACTTCGTCGCGATCAGTGCGCCCACCAGGAAGCCGATCGCATACAGGGTCTGCACGATGGAGTAGTCGGCCGCACCGTTGAACTGCTCCTTGAAGAGCACCGGACCGGAGACATCGAAACCGGCACGCATACAGGCAACGATCACGGAGAAGGCGGCAACGACAACCCACACCCACCGGAACGACATGAACGTACCGAAGCCGTGCAGGAGATCCCCTACCACCGACTGACCTGATGGCGGGGTCCGCGGCGTCAACGTCCGCAGCGTCCACACGAGCGCACCTGCGACAACAAAACTGACACCGTCGATGAACAGTGCCCAGCCCGGACCTGCGACCGTCACAAGCGCACCGGCGATCGCCGCACCGAAGATCATGCCGCCGTTGTTCGCAATCGCGAGCACGGCGTTCGCGCGATTCCAGTCCTCCTGCTTGATGATCGCCGGCACGATGCCCGGGAAGGCCGGCCACCAGATGGCCGCGAGGATGCCGAAGATCGCATGATTGATGGCGATCAACTGCCACGTGGCGGTGCCGGTGATGAAGAGGATGCCCTGTGCCATCACGAAGATGCTGCCGATCAGGTCGGTGATCGCAACGAGTGCCGCGCGCGGATAGCGATCGGCGATCACACCGCCGAACGGCAGCATCACGACGATCGTGATCGCCTGTCCGGTGAGGACATAGCCGAGTTCCTTCGCACTTGCACCGGGCAGCTCAAGAATGCCGAAAGAAAGGGCAATCGGCGCCATGCCGTTGCCGATGTTCGAAATGATCCGCGCGAACCAGAGTGCGCGAAACCGCGTGTTCGAGAACAGTTCGACGATGTCACGCATGCGAGGAGCCTGCCACATTCGCCGCTAGGCTCGTCGCATGCTTGCGCTCGTGCCGTCGTGGCTCACTGCCGATGGACTCATCTCGTTCTTCGGCGACTGGGCGATGTGGGGCGTCGCACTCATCATCTTCATCGAATGCGGACTGCTCGTCGGTGTCGTGCTTCCGGGGGATTCACTACTCTTCGGCGTCGGCATGCTCATCGCCACCGACGTGATCAATGCACCGATCTGGCTTGCCTGCCTGGTGCTCACGACTGCGGCAATCACGGGCAACATCGTTGGCTACCAAGTCGGGAAATCACTCGGCCCGAAGCTCTTCACCACGAAATCACGACTCTTCAAGCTCGAATACGTCACCAGAACCGAGGCATTCTTCGAGCGCTATGGCAACCGCGCCATCGTGTTCGCGCGTTTCGTGCCGGTCGTCCGTTCCGTGATCACCGCACTGGCAGGTGTCGGACATATGGACCGCGCCCGCTATCTCAAGTTCACCACGATCGGTGGCGTCATCTGGGGAACCGGAGTCACACTCACCGGCTTCTTCCTCGGCAGCGTGCAGTTCATCCACGACAACCTCGAGGTCGCACTCGTCATCATCGTGATCGTGAGTTGGATTCCGCTGCTGCTCGAGGGTTACCGAATCAAGCGGGATTCGGCCGCTCGTTAGCGGTGCTTGAGCTGCCGCTCAGCTGCTTCCACCACGTTCGCAACCAGCATGGCGCGCGTCATCGGTCCGGTGCCGCCCGGCATCGGCGCGAGGTGGCCCGCCACCTCCCGCACATCCGGATGGACGTCGCCGAGCAGGCCGGCGTCGGTCCGGGTGATGCCGACGTCGAGCACGGCGGCGCCCGGCTTCACCATGTCCGGTGTCAGCATGTGCGGAACACCGGCGGCCATGACAACGATGTCGGCGCGCTTCGTGTGGAAGGCAAGATCACGGGTGCCCGTGTGGCACAGGGTCACCGTTGCGTTCTCGCTGCGTCGCGTCAGGAGCAGACCGAGTGGTCGGCCGACCGTGATCCCACGACCGACAACGGCCACTTCCGCGCCGCTGATGTTCACGTTGTAACGACGAAGCAGTTCGACAATGCCCGCAGGAGTGCACGGCAGTGGCGCTTCGATACCGAGCACGAGCCGCCCGAGGTTCACGGGGTGCAGGCCGTCGGCATCCTTCGCCGGATCGATGGCTTCGAGTGCTGCGTCGGCGTCCAAACCCTTCGGAAGCGGCAGCTGGACGATGTATCCGGTGCACGTGGGGTTTGCGTTCAGTTCCTTCAGACTGGCCATGACCTCGGCCTGTGTTGCGGTGGCCGGGAGATCGACGCGCACGGATTCGATGCCGACTTCGTGGCAGTCGCGGTGCTTGCCTGCAACGTACGAATGGGAGCCGGGGTCGTCGCCCACGAGCACGGTGCCGAGTCCGGGATGGATACCAGCGGCCTTCAACACCGCCACCCGCTCTGCAAGCTCGGCCTTGATGGCGGCAGCGGTCGCCTTGCCGTCCAGAATGATTGCGGACATCACAACTCCTCGTCGTCGGGCCCGACCGTAGCGCGAACCGGACGACGCGCAACACCGACCAAAATACCCAAAAGGCTGAGGGCGACACCTGCGTAGATATGTGGTCCGAGTTCGATGCCGGGAGTGGGGGCCAGCAGGTCGAGCAGCAGCGACGAGGCAAGCTGTCCACCAACACTGAGTGCCGTCAGCAGGAGCACGCTGATCCGTTGCGCCACGACGTTCGCAATCGCGATGTACACGACGCCGACAGCGCCGCCGGTGTACATCCACCAGTTGTGCCGGGGCAGCGCAACGATCTCCTGACCACCAAGCGCGGTGATGAACAGCGCGGTGAACAGCAGGATGCACCCCATCATGAAGTTCCACCACGTGGTGGCGAACGAATGCTGGGCATAGTCGTTCACATGCGCGTTGAGTGCGCGCTGCACCGAAACTCCTCCACCGACCAGCAGACCGAGGACCGGTGCCAAGAGTGACGACGACGGCATCGTGATCCGGTCCGAGACGGACACGCCGACCGCGATCACGGTGATGAGGCCGGTGATCGCCCGTTGGGCGGTGATGTGGTGCGTGATTCCTGCGCGCAGCCCAATGCGATCAACGATCATCGACGCAGCGGTCTGTCCACCGATAGTCGCAACGGAGAACAGCGCGACACCCACGAGTGGAACCGAGTACGCCTGCACGATCACGAAGATCGCACCCAGCATGCCGCCGATGGTGTGCCAGCGCGGCAATCGCCGCGCACGAGCCGTTGCCGGGATCCGGCGCACCGCATCCCGCATTGGTCTCGACGCCAATGCCATCAGGATCAGGAAGAGGAAACCGCTACCGAACGAGACGCAGGCGGTTTCGATCGCATTACCGAGTTCGTGGGAGAGCTGTCCGTTCGCGCGCGACTGCAGGGAGATGATGCTGCCGGACACGACGGCCAGCGCGATCGTGCCCGGCGTCGCGTGGTGTCGATCAGTGGAAGAAATGACGAGTCCCGGTGAAGTACATCGAGATTCCGGCTGCATTCGCCGCAGCGATGACGTCCTCGTCGCGCACGGATCCGCCCGGTTGCACGATTGCGGTCACACCGGCGTCGATGAGCACTTGGACGCCGTCCGCGAATGGGAAGAACGCGTCGGACGCACACACCGACCCCGTTACGCGGTCACCCGCGCGGGCGACTGCAAGCCGCGCTGCATCGACGCGGTTGACCTGTCCCATCCCGATACCGACTGCCGCGCCATCCTTCGCAAGCAGGATCGCATTGCTCTTCACGCACCGCACTGCGCGCCAGGCGAACGCGAGATCGGCGAGCGTTGCAGCGTCGACCGCAGGTCCTGCGGCGAGCACCCAATTCGACGGATCGTCCCCTTCGGCCTGCAGCCGATCCATGCTCTGCATGAGCATGCCACCGGAGACCATGCGCATGTCGATGCGCTCCCCCGGCGCGATATCCGGTGCAACCAGCAGTCGAATGCTCGGCTTCTGCGACAGGATCTCGACGGCTTCGGGTTCGAATCCCGGCGCGACCACCACCTCGGTGAAGACCGGCGCGATCTGTTCCGCCATCGTCTTGGTCACGATGCTGTTGGCCGCGATGACGCCGCCGAACGCGGAGACCGGATCCGTTGCATGCGCCTTCCGATGTGCTTCTGCGATGTCGGCGCCGACAGCGATGCCACACGGGTTCGCATGCTTGATGACGGCGACTGCCGGTTCCGTGAAGTCATAGGCGGCACGGCGCGCAGCATCGGCATCGACGTAGTTGTTGTACGACATCTCTTTGCCGTGCAATTGCGCTGCCCCGGCAATCCCGGTTCCGCCGAAGCCGGCGGTGTACACGGCAGCCCGCTGGTGCGGGTTCTCGCCGTAGCGCAGTACCTGCCGACGATCCCAGGTGGCGCCGACCCAGCTCGGGAAACCGCTGCCGTCGTTCGTCGGCGAAACCGCGTTCCCGAGCCACGACGCCACCGCGACGTCGTAGGTCGCAGTGTGCACGAAGGCGTCAGCAGCAAGTCGTTGGCGCTGCTCGAGGGTGAAGCCGCCGTTCTCGAGCGCATCGAACAACTGCGAATACTGCAACGGCGATGTGAGCACTGCCATGTTTGCATGGTTCTTCGCAGATCCGCGCACCATCGCCGGACCACCGATGTCGATCTGCTCGATGCATTGCTCCTGCGATGCGCCACTCATCACCGTGTCGACGAACGGATACAGGTTCACAACGAGCAACTGGAACGGCTCGATCTCGAATGCATGGAGTTGTTCGCGATGCGAGTCCTCGCGCACATCTGCGAGCAGGCCCGCGTGGATGCGTGGATGCAGTGTCTTCACGCGCCCGTCGAGACATTCGGGGAAGCCGGTCACGTCCTGCACCTGCTGCACCGGGATGCCCAGTGCTGCGATCGTGGCGGCCGTGGAACCGGTCGAGACGATCTCGACACCCTTCGCATGCAGCGCACGCGCGACGTCCTCCAAGCCGGTCTTGTCCCAAACGGACACGAGCGCGCGTCGGATTTCCCGCTTGTCGGTCATGGCAGCGTCACCTTTCGGTCGTTCACGGCGAGTCCGTGCCGGGCGATTCGACGGACGACGTCGACGAGCAATCGTCGTTCCACCACCTTGATTCGCTCGTGCAAGGTCGACTCATCGTCATCGGGAAGGATGTCGACGGCTTCCTGCACGATGACCGGACCGGTGTCGACACCGGCGTCGACGACGTGCACGGTGCTGCCCGTCTCGGCGACACCTGCCGACAGGGCATCCCGGACTGCGTGTGCACCGGGGAACGCGGGCAACAGCGCCGGATGGGTGTTGATGATCCGATCGGGGAACGCGGCCAGGGTTTCCGCACCGAGCACCAGCATGAAGCCTGCGGACACCACGAGAACCGGCGTGAATTCCTCGATGGCGGCCGTCAACGCCTCATCCCACTCGGATCGGTCGGCGAAGTTCGCGGGATCCACCACCCGAACATCAATGCCAGCCCTGCTCGCGATGGCGACCGCGCCGGCTTTCGGATTGTCGGTCACGAGCGCCTCGATGGACAGCTCGTCGTCGCGCGCATCGATCAGGGCATTGAAGAGTGAGCCGTTGCCGGATGCGAGGACGACGATCCGGCAGGTCATGGCCCGAGTCTACTTTTCGAGCAACCGTCTGATTCGGCGGAGTGCCTCGTCGAAGATGCATGCAACTGCAAGCCAGCCGGAGGCAGCAAGCGCGGACTGCCAGAGCACCGGTCCGATTTGGGTGAGCCGTCCCGGACCCAGCCCACCGCTCCCGAGCACGCCCAGTGCTGCACCCGCAAGCAGTCCGAGCGCAAGCAGTTCAACGACGCTGCGCAGATGCAGCATGCCGTTCTCCTCGCGTGGCACCGGACGCGTTGCCCAGATTGCGGCGGCCACTGGCATCACGTACAGGAGTGCAGTCCAGGTCGGCGGATTGTTCGGGATCAAGGTCAGCAGCGGGATCGGTGGCAGTGCGCCGATCTCGACACCGCTGAGCGCGATGTGCGTTCCCGTTCCGAATGCGAAGCCCGGACCGAGCAGCGCGGACACGAACCACAGGACAAGCGTGGGGAGGAACGCGATGCAGGTGAGCAGCAACTGCGCCGTGGATGTGAAGTCGCCGGCAACTGCGCGCAGGACGTCGACGAACGCGCGCCAGTGCACCATGCCCGACACGACGACCAATGTCCCGGCGCTGGCAACGAGTGCAACGATGTAGCGCTGGACCGATACGCGATGGATGTGCCATGCCTCCGGCAATTCGATGCCGAGCACTCGGCCCAGTCCCCAGCCGAAACCAACGGCGCTGACCACAACGGCGCCCAACAATGATCGCCCGAGCGACGCGTGCAGGGTTTCGTTCTGGAGGGATGCGCCGACGAGCAACTGCATGCTCGCCACTGCTGCGATCGCAAACGCATAGGACTGCTTGGCGCTCGATGCATCGTGCGCATCGACTGCATCTGCCAGCCAGCTTCCAGCACGCCGCATGAAGAGGAGGAGCACGAAGGTGAGGACGAGTGGTGGCAGGGACAGCGTGGCGCCCTGCCATTGCAGCGCACCACCGTTTGCAAGCATCCAGATGGAGGCCGACGCCCGCACGACATCGCCGAACTGGCCGCTTCCCATCGGCGCCAGCACCCACGCGAGCACGATCACGAAGAGGAAGAGCAATAGCGACATCGCACTCGCCCACACACCCGCGATAACGCCGGCGACGGATCTCGGCCACAGCGTGGCAGCCGGAGTGTTCACCCGCGCGAACTCGTTGCGTACACGTGCACGCAGATTCCGTTTGGATGCGCGGCGCGAGTTCAACGGCACGATGTTGTCAGGCTCCACGGCCCTATCGTGCCAACTCCTTGCCGAGCTGCTGCATGATCTCGCGCATGAGTTGCGCGGTTTCTGACGGCGTCTTGCCCACCTTCACACCGGCAGCTTCGAGGGCGAGCTTCTTGGCGGCCGCAGTTCCCGCAGATCCCGACACGATGGCACCGGCATGGCCCATGGTCTTGCCCTCGGGTGCAGTGAAACCTGCAACGTAGCCAACAACCGGTTTCGTCACGTTCGCCTTGATGTACGCAGCTGCACGCTCTTCGGCGTCGCCACCGATCTCACCGATCATCACGATCGCATCCGTTTCCGGATCTGCTTCGAACGCCGCAATACAGTCGATGTGGGTGGTGCCGACGATCGGATCGCCACCGATTCCGACGCACGTCGAGAAACCGATGTCGCGGAGTTCGTACATCATCTGGTACGTCAACGTTCCCGACTTCGAGACGAGCCCGATGCGGCCGCGCTTCGTGATATCCGACGGCGTGATGCCGGCATTGCTCTGCTCAGGCGAGATGATGCCGGGGCAGTTCGGACCGATGATCCGACTCTTGCCTTTGTTCTGGCAGTACTGGAAGAACGCTGCGGTGTCCGCCACCGGAATGCCTTCAGTGATGACGACGATGAGCGGAATCTCGGCATCCACAGCCTGGATGACGGCGTCCTTCGCAAACTTCGGTGGCACGAACACCACCGACACATTCGCACCGGTTGCGGCGACCGCTTCCTGGCACGAGTTGAACACCGGGATGCCGTCGAGTTCCTGGCCACCCTTACCCGGTGTCACGCCGGCCACGATGTTGGAGCCACCTGCGAGCATCCGCCGCGTGTGCTTGGAACCCTCCGAGCCGGTCATGCCCTGCACGAGGATCTTGCTGTGCTTGTCGAGGAAGATCGTCATGTCACTTACCTGCCGCCAGTTGGGCCACGCGTCGCGCGGCTTGATCCATCGTCTCGACGCGCTCGACGATCTTCAGTCCTGATTCGTCGAGGATCCGACGACCTTCGATCGCGTTGTTGCCGTCGATGCGGCACACGAGCGGCTTCGTCACCGGCTTACCCTGCTGCTCGAGCATCGCCACGGCCTGGATGATTCCGTTCGCCACCGCGTCGCAGGCGGTGATGCCGCCGAAGACGTTCACGAACACCGCCTTCACGTCAGGATCGTTGAGCACGATGTCGAGGCCGTTCGCCATGACCTGAGCACTCGCACCACCACCGATGTCGAGGAAGTTCGCAGGCTTCACGCCGCCGAACTCCTCCCCGGCGTACGCGACGACGTCGAGCGTCGACATCACGAGCCCGGCGCCATTGCCGATGATGCCCACTTCGCCCTGCAACTTCACGTAGTTGAGATCGAGTTCCTTGGCGCGCAGCTCGATCGGATCGGTGGCCGCCGTGTCGACGAACGCTTCATGCCCCGGATGGCGGAAGTTGGCGTTGTCATCGAGTGTGACCTTGCCGTCGAGGGCCACGATGCGACCATCACCGGTCTTCACCAGCGGGTTCACCTCGACGAGGGTGGCGTCCTCCTTGATGAGCACACCCCAGAGGGTCTGCAGGACCTCGATCACGCCGTCGCGCACGTCAGCGGGGAACTTCGCCGCGTCTGCGATTTCGGCGGCCTTCGCGGCGGTGACGCCTTCGATGGCGTCGACGCGCACCTTTGCGAGCGCTTCGGGCTTCGTCGCTGCGACTTCTTCAATGTCCATGCCGCCTTCGACGGATGCCATCGCAAGGTATGCGCGATTCGCACGGTCGAGGAGGAAGGACACGTAGTACTCGCTCTTGATGTCGGCAGTCGCTGCCACCATGACGCGGTGCACGGTGTGACCCTTGATGTCCATGCCGAGGATCGCGGAGGCCTTCGCCTCAGCGTCGGCGGCGTCATCGGCGAGCTTCACGCCGCCGGCCTTGCCACGACCACCGGTCTTCACCTGCGCCTTGATGACAACCCGACCACCGATCGCGGTGGCGGCTGCGGCTGCTGCTTCGGGGGTGTCAGCGGTCAGTCCGGTGACGACGGGAACACCGTGCGCTTCGAACAGATCGCGCGCCTGGTACTCGTAGAGATCCATGCTGCTCCTCGGGATTCTGGAGTAACCCTAATGCCGCACGCGAACATGCCGTCCGGCGCGCTACCCGTCAGAACGTGGCGGAGGTCACGCTCGGATGGGGTGAACCGGCCGGTAAGCCGCGTAACTTTTCGGCATGGCGTCAACGAGCCCCGGCTATTCGATCATCCTGCGCGTGCACGTCACGCCGGCCCTGCATGCAAGTGGCGCAGTTGTTTCGGCCATCGCCAAAGCCGGTGCCGTCGTCACCGCTCTCGACATGGTGGATCCGACGCCGGGACATGTCACGCTTGATATCTCGTGCGACGCCGTCGACGCCGAACACGTCAACAGCATCCGGTCATCGCTCGAAGCACTGGAGGGTTGCACGGTCGACAAGGTGTCGGACCGCACGTTCCTCACCCACATCGGTGGCAAGATCGAAGTCGCGGTGAAGGTGCCCATGCGCAACCGCGACGACCTCGCTCGCGCGTACACCCCGGGCGTCGCGCGCGTCTCGATGGCGATCGCCAAGAACCCCGATGTCGTGCGCAACCTCACCATCAAACGCAATACGGTCGCCGTCGTCACCGACGGTTCGGCCGTCCTGGGCCTCGGCAACATCGGTCCGGAAGCCGCCATGCCGGTGATGGAGGGCAAGGCTGCGCTGTTCAAGCGCTTCGCGAATGTCGACGCCTGGCCGATCTGCCTCGCGACGAACGACGTCGACGAAATCGTCCGCGCAGTCGAACTCATCGCGCCCGGCTTCGGCGGCATCAATCTCGAGGACATCAGCGCGCCTCGCTGCTTCGAGGTCGAGAAGAAGCTGCGCGACCGTTTGGATATCCCGGTCTTCCACGACGACCAGCACGGCACCGGCATCGTGGTGGTTGCGGCCCTCCGCAACGCGCTGCGGCTCGTGCAGAAGGACATCGGCGATCTCAAGATCATCATGTCCGGCGCAGGAGCTGCCGGCTCGGCTGTTGCGAACCTGCTCCATCTCGCCGGCGCCACCGACATCACGATGTTCGACATCAACGGCGCGATCCATCGCGGCCGCGCTGACCTCGAACCGCATCACCAACGGATGCTCGAATGGGCGAATCCGCGGAACGTGACAAGCAACCTCAGGGAAGCGTTGCAGGGCGCTGATGTCTTCATCGGTCTCAGCGCGCCGAATCTGCTGACCGGCGACGACATCGCCACCATGGCGGAAGGCGCCATCGTGTTCGCGCTCGCAAATCCGGATCCGGAGGTCGACGCGCTCGAGGCGGCGAAACATGCGGCCGTCGTCGCGACCGGTCGCAGCGATTTCCCGAACCAGATCAACAACGTGCTGGCATTCCCCGGCATCTTCCGCGGGCTCCTCGACGCAAACGCCCACAAGATCACGAACGAGGTGCTGCTCGCGGCCGCCGATGCGATCGCGTCATGCGTCGGTGATCACGAACTCAATGCCGTGTACATCGTGCCGAGCGTGTTCCATCCGGAACTCGGTCAGAAGGTTGCGGCGGCAGTGGCACAGGCAGTGCCGAAGAACTAGTTGTTCGAGAACTCGCTGCTCAGAGATCCGCGAGGGTCGCGATCCGGTAGCGCGCCCACTGCGGGGTGTCGCCGGGCTGACCCCGATGCTTGCCCCAGAGGAACGTCGCCGGGTTCGTCGGGAAATCGTTCTTCCGAACTTCGATGTGCAGATGCGTGCCGGTGGTCCGACCGCTGTTCCCGACGCGACCGATCGTCTTGCCGCTGTAGACCTTGTCACCGACCTTCACATACGTCTTCGACATGTGCGCGTACCAGATGTCGACGCCCTGGCCACGCACGACGACGATCCGTCCATACGCGCGGTCGTAGGTCGATCTGATGACGACACCCTTGACGATGGCACGCACCCGGTCGCCGTAGTGCGCACGAATATCCATACCGGTGTGACGATTCCACCAGTGGCCGCGGGATCCGAAACCAGCGGTGATACGGCCGTAGGCCGGCAGTGTCATGCGGAACATGGTTCGAGAGGCCCGGTTCGCAGCCGCTTTGCGTTCGAGGAGTGCGGACTTCTTGACGGCCGCAACGGTCTCGGCGGTCACGCGCGCGGCGACGACTTCGGACTGGCCCGGAATGAGTGTCGAAAGTTGCTCGGGGAGGGACGCCGGCTTGGCTGCGACCGCGCGCAATTCGACAGCGCGATCGGTCTTGTTCTCCGCCGCGAATGCCGGGGAAAGCGACAGCGTGGCACTCACGATGAGTGCCACGGCTGCGCGGATGAACCGCCGCACGCCTAGTACCAGCCCTTGCGGCTCGAGTGCTTCCATGCAGCACACGGTGAGCCGTAGCGGTAGTTGATATAGCGGGCACCGGCCTGGACCTGGAGCTCGGGCGCGCGCATGTAGTCCTGCACGGTCAGCCCGAGCGAGGTGACGACCTGCTTCGTGGCTTGCGGAATGCCGTACCACTTCTTGTTCTTGGAGACGGCGCTGTAACGCCAGTTGCTCTCCTTGGTCCAGAGACTCACGAGGCAACCAAACTGCTTGTCGTCCCAGTTGTAAACCCTTGTGATGTGCTCGAAGGCGTACCACTTGGCGTAGGCCGGGGTGCCGTAGCGGAGTGTGGAGAAGGAGCGGGTGGCACGGATCGCCGAGGCGGTGCGGCCCCAGAAGTCGGCCTTGACGGCCTCCTGCTCGACGGTCGGGAGGGTCTGCAGGATCCGCTGCAGGTCGGTCGGCTGCTGCGCCGTCTCGACGAGAAGTGCGCGGGGATCCGACGTCAGTTCGTCGGCTGCCCAGGCGTTGCTGGTCGGCGAAATGGCCACGGCGGCTGCCGCGACGAGTGCGCTCGCGAGGGCCTTGGCGGCCCGGCTGGTGACTCGAGTCATGGGGGTAACGTGCCGACCCCTACCTGTGGATAACAAGTCAGGAAGGGGTGTGTTTTCCCCAGATCCGTGAGAGGTCGGGTGCCCCACACAGGGAATTCGGGCAGATGCGAGTGACCCTTGTCACAAAGATTTCTGACGCTCGAAAGTCGACTTTTGGACCCCGTGGAGCGGGCTCCGTTGGCAGCGGCACGCCGATGCCCATCGCACCATCGGATCGTGCTACCCGAACGCGAACGGCACCGGGCTAGACCCCGACGTCCTCGAGCATCTCCGTCACAAGCGCCGCAATCGGCGAACGCTCCGAACGGGTGAGCGTCACATGTGCGAACAGCGGGTGCCCCTTGAGTTTCTCGACGACCGCGACGACGCCGTCATGACGCCCCACCCGGAGGTTGTCACGCTGGGCGACATCGTGGGTCAGTACGACGCGGGAGTTCTTCCCGATCCGGGAGAGCACGGTGAGCAGCACATTTCGCTCCAGCGACTGAGCCTCGTCGACGATGACAAAGGCATCATGGAGCGAGCGGCCGCGGATGTGGGTCAGCGGCAACACCTCGAGCATGTCCCGCTCGACCACTTCCTCGACGACATGGGGTGACGCCACCGCGCCGAGTGTGTCGTAGACGGCCTGGCCCCAGGGGTTCATCTTCTCGGCCTCGGTTCCGGGCAGGAAGCCGAGTTCTTGGCCGCCGACGGCGTAGAGCGGGCGGAACACGATCACCTTCTGGTGCTCGCGACGTTCCATCACCGCTTCCAGGCCCGCACAGATCGCGAGTGCACTCTTGCCGGTTCCGGCCCGCCCACCGAGCGAAACAATTCCGACCTCCGGATCGAGCAGGAGATCGAGTGCGACGCGCTGCTCTGCGCTTCGGCCGTGGATGCCGAACGCCTCGCGATCGCCGCGCACCAGCTTCACCTGCTTGCCCGGCGTGACCCGACCGAGTACCGATTGACGGCCGCTGTAGAGCACGAGGCCGGTGTGACAGGGCAACTCACGTGCACTGTCGAGATCGATGACGTGATCTTCGTACAACTGGTTGATCGTCGCAGAGTCGACGTACAGCTCCTGCATACCGGTCCATCCGGTGTTCTGCACCAACTCGTGGCGGTATTCCTCGGCATTGATGCCGCATGATGACGCCTTCACTCGCATCGGCAAGTCCTTCGACACAAGCGTGACTTCGCAACCTTCGTTCGCGAGATTGCGCGCAACCGCAAGAATGCGGGTGTCGTTGTCACCGAGACGGAAGCCAGCGGGCAGCACCTCGGCATTGATGTGATTGAGCTCGACGCGGATGGTTCCACCGTCTTCGCCGATCGGCAGCGGCGCGTCGAGTCGACCGTGCTTCGTCCGCAGGTCGTCGAGGAATCGCAGTGCCTGCCGCGCGAAGTAGCCGAGTTCGGGATGCGTGCGTTTGGCTTCGAGTTCGGTCAGGACCACCACCGGGAGTACCACCTCGTGCTCTGCAAAGCGCGTGAGCGCGAGCGGATCGGACAGCAGTACCGAGGTGTCGACGACGAAGGTGCGGGGCTTCGCACGCGACTTCGACTTGGATTTTCCTGACGGCTTCGTAGTCGTCGTACGCGGCATCGAGTGCACTCCGCTTTGCCTGGCGATCGGGAGAAGGTCGGCGGTACCGAACGGTGATCGCGTACGCATCAAGGTAAACCTGCACTCGAGACTTCATGCGCGACACGCCGGAGCGCGGGGGTCGGGTGACCCAAGCGTTACGCGTGCAGGACCCCGTCGGTCATGGCCGGTGTCGAGCACCGTGCGAGGCGTCAGCCGCCGAGTCGCCGATCCCGTTTCGAGAAATCGCGCAGTGCGCGTAGCAGGTCCACTTTGCGGAAGTCGGGCCAGTACACATCGCCGAACCAGAATTCGCTCTTCGCACTCTGCCACAGCAGGAAACCGCCGAGCCGCTGCTCTCCCGATGTCCGGATGACGAGATCGGGATCGGGCTGCCCTTTCGTATAGAGATGCGCCGCGATGTGTTCGTCTGTGAGTTGCTCGGCGAGTTCGGAGATCGGCGTGCCGAGACGCTCGTGTTCCTGGAGCAGCGCGCGCACGGCATCCACGACTTCACGACGACCGCCGTACGCCACCGCCATGTTCACCTGCATGCCGACGCGGGACTTCGATGCCTCGACCGCCCGCTCAAGCGCATCGCGCGTGGATGCCGGCAACAACTCGGGTGCACCGACGAGGTTGATTCGCCATTTCGGATGGCGCACGAGTTCGTCGGCAGTGCGTTCGATGGTGCGCAGGAGCGGAATCAACTCGCTTTGCTCGCGCTTCACGAGGTTGTCGGTGGAGAGTAGCCAGAGCGTCACGATCTCGACGCCCTCCGCTGCGCACCACTCGAGCACTTCTCCGACCTTCTCGCCGCCTGCACGGTGCCCGCGTGACACCGCCATGTCGCGTTCGTGCGCCCACCGGCGATTGCCGTCGAGAATGATCGCGACGTGCTTCGGCTTGGGGAGCGGTCGCAGTTTGCGCTCGAGGTAATCCACGTAGATGCCCTCGAGGAGATGGCGGGCGGCGGCGCGGATCGCCATTCGTATGCGCCGCTTCATCACCACAACGGCAATGCTAGTTTGGCGAGCGCACGGAATACGAAGGATGCGGCGAGTCCAAATTGCAGGAGCCCGGTGAAGACGAGCAATCCGCTGTAGCCCCGGTCGGAAATGCGCGAACGTCCGGCATGCACCGCGCCCGCGAGCAGCACCTTCCCGCCGACGAGCAGGAGGTAGAACGGGACGAGGAACGCCGCGACGAATTGCGGTCCATCCATCCACGCACTCCGCGTGAGTGGGGCACCGACACTGATCCAGAACATCCACGGATTCGGGTTGAGGAAGTTCACCACGATTCCCTGCCGCAGTGTGCGGCCGCTGTTCATCGATCCAGCGGCGTTCGCCGAGAGTTCGGAGAAGCGCGTGCTACGCGAATCGCGAATGGTGGCGACACCGTGCTGTACAAGGACCGCGGCTCCAGCAAGCGAGAGCACACGCAATGCAGAATGCGGCAACTGGGAAACGACGGTCACCGTGAGCAGCACGATCGGAAGGTCGGTGAGCAGCGGTGCGATGGACACAAGCAGTCCGTGTCGGAAGCCGCCGCGGAGCGTCGCGGAGAGCACGAGTGCGAGGAGCGGTCCGGGTGCGAGCCCACCACTGAATCCGAGCGCAAGGCCCTGCAGCAGATATGCGTTCATCCGAGGAGCAACTCCTGCAGATCGCGAAGCGTCGGCGTGATGAAGTGGGCATCCCGCATCTCCGACGCATCGTGCGTCGTGACGACCGCACAGACCGTTGCCCCTGCAGCGAGCCCACCGGTGATGCCGGCCGGCGCATCCTCGACGACGACGGTCGTCGATGCATCAACACCGAGCAACTCAGCCGCTGTGAGGAACGGATCGGGTGCGGGCTTGCCACGGTCGTACATCTCGGCCACAACGAAAACCTTCGGGCGCGGGATGCCGGCGGCTGCATGGCGCGCCTCCGCGAGTTCGCCCTGGCATGACGTCGCGATTGCCCAAGGAACGTTCGCGGCTTCCAGTGCCGCAATGAGATCGAAAACACCGTCGATCGGCACGATGCCTTTAGTGTCCTCGACTTCGAGGCGCATATGGAATCGGTTCCATTCGATGACGTCGTCGGCGCTGAGGTCGGGCCTGCACGCGGCGATCGTCGGGATCGACGGCACCCCGTGCGCAAACGGTGCACGCGCACGGTCCACGCCCAGCGCTTCGGCGAGCTTGTCCCAGCAGCGCTCGACACTGCCTGTGGAATCGAGCAACGTGCCATCCATATCGAAGATGACGGCGCGAATGCTCCGCTCGGCGATCAATCCCACGACGGCAGGCTAGTCGTGGGCGAGACCGAGCCTCGCATGCAGTCGGGCAAGCGGTGCCGGCGCCCACCAGTTCCAGCGTCCCGCGATCCGCATCAACGCCGGCACGAGGAGCGCGCGAACGATGCTTGCGTCGAGGAGGATGGCGAAGGCGATGCCGAATCCCATCAGCTTCATCGATGAAACCCCGGATGTGATGAACGCCGCGAAGACCACCGCGAGGATCCATGCCGCAGCGGTGATGATGCGGCCCGATCGCTGCAAACCGAGTGCGACCGCCCGTTCAGTGTCCTCGCCTGCGTCGTGGAGCTCCTTGATCCGCGAGAGCAAGAACAGTTCGTAGTCCATCGACAAGCCGAACACGATGACGACGATGAGAACGAGTTGCGATGTGTCGAGGACGCCGCGCACAGTGAATCCACCGAGCAGACCGTTCAGATGCCCGTCTTGGAAGACCAACTTCAAGACGCCGAACGTTGCACCAAGGCTCAGCACGTTCAGAATGACGGCCTTGATGGGCAGCAGGACACTGCCGGTGAAGAGGAACAGCAGCAGCAACGTTGCGATGGCAATCCACAACATTGCGTGGGGAACGTTGTCGAGCACACCGTTCTGCGAGTCCGTGTACTGCGCAGCGGCTCCGCCGATCACGGTGCCATCTGTCGGCGGCGAGATTGCCCGCAATGCCACGGTGACTGCCTCTCCATCGGCGCTTCGCGAGTCGACGTCGATGATCGCCTGCAGTCGCACGTCATTGCCAGCGACGAATCCAGCGCCTTGCGGATTCGGCGCGACGACATTGCCGTCGACAACCACACTGTCGGACGTCACGACACGGACGACATGCTCGACCTGCGACAACGCCTTCGCATACGACACGATGTCCGCCGACTTGCCACCCGGAACGATGATTTCGATCGGCGACGACTCGCGGCCTTCGAATCGATCTCGAATGACCTGTCCGGCAACAGCGACCTTGTTCGTCGCAGGCAGGACGCGCTCGTCAGGCTGCCCCGTCTTGATGCCGAGTGCCGGGGTGAACAGCACGCCAAGGACTGCGATCGTGAGCATCGCAACCGTCCACGGCGCGCGCATCACGGTCCGCGCGATCCGGTTCCACATGCCGTGGTCGCCTGCCGGTTTCGCGAGCACGGCGAGCACCTTTCCGCGGTCGACACGATGGCCGAGCAGTGCGAGGAGCGCGGGTAGCGGCACGATGGCACCGACCACTGCAAGGAGCACGACCGCGACACCGGACCAGGCGAAGGTCTGCAGGAAGTACAGCGGGAACAACGAGAGGGAACCGAGGGTCAGCGCAACGGTCAGGCCCGAGAACACGACGGTCCGCCCGGCAGTTTCCACCGTCCGCACAACGGCGTCCTCGGTTGTGTCGCCTGCGTCGAGTTCCTCACGGAACCGGTTGACGATGAGCAGGGCGTAGTCGATGCCGAGACCGAGACCGAGGCCGGTGAGGATGTTGAGGCCGAACACCGAGACATCAGTGAAGAAGTGCACGACCCACAACACGAACAGGCCACCGGGAATCGCAAACAGCGCCACGATGAAGGGGGTCAACGACGCGATGAAGGAACCGAACACGAGGATCGTGAGAATGACACTGAGGGGGATCGCAATGGATTCCGCGAACGCGATGTCTTTCGTCACCGAGCCGTTGATGCCGTTCATGACCGCACCAGGACCTGCGAAGTAGGTGGTCACGCCGAGATCGCCGAGATCGTTCACAGCGCTCTCGATTTCCGCTGCCGCCTTGTTCCAGCGTTCGAGGTCGTCGCCTTTGAGGTACACGAAGAGGTAGGCGGCCTTGCCGTCTGTGCTCTTCAACTGCGCCGGATTGCCCAGGGACCAATATGAGGCGACCTTCGTGACATCTGCGTTCTTCTGGATCTCGGCCGTGATCTTCGCGACAGCCGCGATTGTCGCTGGATCGTCTGCCGACACTGGTGCATCGATGACGAGGATCGACCACGGCTCCTCGGCCTTGAAGGTGTCTTTCAGGTAGTTGTAGGCGATCGAGCTGTCGGCGTTCGGATCGTCGTAACCGCCGCTCGACATCGCAGGGATCACCATGGCACCGAGTGCACCCGAGAGCACGATGAAGAGGGCGGACATTGCCAACGACAACTTGGCGCGATGCGCAACGAAGTGTCCGAGTCGGTTGAACACTGTTTCTCCCGTCAGGGGCGCGGAGCGGTGATCAACACCAACGCGCCCAGTATGAGCATCACGCATCCACCCACAACTCGCATCTGTACGAGTGCGCGGGGATTGCCCGCGAGCCATTCGCGCGCGCTGCCGGCAACGACACCCCATGTGCCGTCGGACAGAACTGCGATGGTCGCGAAGATGACGCCCAGCACCATCAACTGGAGCGACACATTACCCGCGTTTGGATCGACGAATTGCGGGAACACTGCCGCGAAGAAGACCAAGGACTTCGGATTGAGGATTCCGACGACGAAACCCTCGCGCAGGGTCTTGCTACCCGAAGGTGCCACCGGCCCCTGTTCCACCATGCTCGCAGCGTGCACTTCGCGGTGACGAATTGCGTCGATGCCCAACCAGACGAGATACATGCCCCCGGCCCATTGCACGAGCGCGTACAGCAACGGCGACCGTTCGAGCAGCGGTCCGAAGCCGAATGCGATCAAGGCGGACATGACGAGCATGCCCAGCGCGTTGCCGACGACCGTCATCACCGCGACGAAGCGCCCCCACGCGATCGCGCGGGCAACGGTGAAGAGCACGCTCGGTCCCGGCACCAGGATGATGAGTGTCGAGGCGATGAGGAACTCGACGAGGTGGTCCGTGGGCGGCATGGCGGGAGGGTACAGCGACTATACCCCCGGGGGTATATGATCTCCGCATGTCCAAGAACGTTGTCATCATCGGTGGCGTGGCCGGCGGGATGTCCGCAGCCACCCGGCTCCGTCGGCTCGACCCCACCGCAAACATCGTCGTCCTCGAGCGCTCCAAGTATGTCTCGTACGCGAACTGTGGGCTCCCGTACCACCTTGGCGGCGTCATCGAACATCGCGATGCACTGCTGCTCCAGACGCCGGAGGGCCTGCACGCCCGCTTCGACCTCGACGTGCGCGTCGGCACCGAAGCAGTTGCCATCGATCCGATCGCACAGACCGTCACCGCACGGAACGTCGCTTCCGGAGAGCTCACGACGTTGTCCTACGACGCACTCGTACTCTCCCCCGGTGCCGAGACCATCAAACCGCCGATCCCAGGCATCGACCTCGCGATGCCGTTGCGTACGGTCGAAGACATGGACGCGCTCATCGAACGTGTCGGTCGCAAGCCGAAGCACGTCACCGTGATCGGCGGCGGCTTCATCGGCGTGGAGGTCGTGGAGAACCTTCGCCACCTCGACATCGAAGTCACCCTCGTCGAGGCAGCACCGCAAGTGCTGGCACCGATCGATCCGGAGATGGTCGGGCAGGTGCACAAGGTGCTCGTGGCCAACGGCGTCGACCTCCGGCTCAATGCGCAGGCTGCTGCAATCGAGCACGACGCCGTCGTCCTTGCCAGCGGTGATCGCATCAAAACCGAACTCACCGTCGTCGCAATCGGCGTTCGCCCGGACACCACGCTTGCGAAGCAGATCGGCCTCGAGATCGGTCCGCGTGGAGGCATCAGCGTCGACGAGTTCAATCGCACCTCCGTCAAGACCATCTACGCGATCGGCGATGTCGCCGAGAAGCGCGACGCTCTCGACGGTTCCGCCGTACTCGTGCCGTTGGCGAATATCGCGAACCGTCACGGTCGCGTCGTTGCCGATCACATCGCCGGCATCACGCCGCGACCAGTGCCTGCACAGGTGACTGCGATCGTGAAGGTCTTCCATATGGCAGTCGCCAGTACCGGCTGGAACGAGAAGCGGTTGAAGGCCGCCGGCCGTCCGTACATCGCGATCCACACGCATCCGGGCCAGCACGCCGGTTACTACCCCGGCCAGGACCTCATGATGTTGAAACTGCTCGTTGATCCTGAGACGCAGCAGATCCTCGGTGCCCAGGGTGTCGGAGTCGACGGCGTCGACAAGCGGATCGACGTCATCGCCACCGCGATGAAGGGTGGCATTACTGCACCGGAACTCATGGATCTCGAACTCGCGTACGCACCGCCGTTCTCATCAGCAAAGGATCCGGTGAACATGCTCGGCTACATCGCCGACAACATCGCCACCGGCCAGACGAAGATCGTGCACTGGGACGACGTCACCGAACTTCAGGCCGCAGGGACTCCGATCATCGACGTGCGCACGGCGTTCGAGCACAAGCGCGGAAGCATCCCGAACACGTTGAACATCCCGGTCGACGAACTCCGCGCACGCATCGGCGAAATTCCGAAGGGGAAGGTTGTCGTGTACTGCGCCGTCGGCCAACGCGGCCACACCGCAGCAATGTTCCTCAACCGGCTTGGCTACGACGCGTACAACCTCGACGGCGGCTACAAGACGTGGAGCAACTCACCCGCACGCGCGTAGTCCGAACAGCGAAGGCGGATCACGCCAAGCGAACGTCAGGGCTGGTGCCGTACATACTTGCGCAGGCCAGCAGCTTTGAGGCGGGTGAGGAGTTCGCGGCTCTCGACGGGCACGGCACCCATGGCGATCGCAGCCGCGCGCATCTCGTCCGGGAGGTCGTAGTGGTCACCGCCGAAACCACGCTCAGGAATGCCGAGTCGCGCAGCGAACGCGTGCAGTTCGGCGAGTGACAGATCGCTCACGAGATGACACCAGTAGCGGCCGTGATTCGGCCAGTGGGCGTTGTCGATGAGGATGGTCACGCGTATTCGCGGCGCAAGCGTCGCTCTGCCACGAACGACATGAACGGGATCGTGCCCCACAGCGCGGTCACGATCAGCCGGCCGACGCCCCACCGGGCCTTGATACCGAGGTCTGATGTCACCAGCAGGTAGCCCATGTAGAGGAAGCCGTGCAACTGCCAGCCAATGGAGTACCAGGTGGCGTGCTGATGGAATGCGTACTTGTACGGCAGACCGACCACGGTCATGAATCCGAGCAGACAGCCGGTCGCCCACGCGAAGTACTGGTAGCGACGGAAGGCCGGCTTGATCTTGTCCATTACTGCTTCCTTTCGGCACGCACATCGAGGATGTAGCGCGTGAGGAGGAACACGATAAACGCTGCAAACGCCCACCACTGCCAGGCGTACATGAGGTTGCGCCACGAGATGCCTGACGGCGGTGTCACGAGCGTCATGCCGACGCCGTCCTTCATCACAAAACCGTCGAGCAGTGGCAACTGCCACCGCATGACGAGTTCATTCGTGCTGATGTAGGGAATGTCATCTGCCGGCGTCAGCATGGCCGGCGGTCTGACCATCACTTCTGCGGGCTGCAGACGTCCTTTGACGTCCATGTCCTGCGAACCGAACGCGCGCACTTCGGCAAGCCGCTTCGCGCAGTCCACCCGGTCACACATGTCGGTGACGAGCACAACCGACAGCGATCCGTCGCGCAGCGCAAGCGGGGACAGCAGGATGCACTTGTCGTACGCACGTCCGCAGGACATGAGCGTGCGCGCTCCGTCGAGTGTGCCCGACACGGTGACTTCCCGTGCGAAGTCGAATTCGGAGACATAGGCAGCCGGCTTCAGAAGCGACTGCACCGGCACGGCCGGCGCGGAGAGCACCTGCTTCGTGATGTCGTCGCGGTGTGCACGGCTGTATTGCCACAACCCGAGTCCGCTCGCCACTGCGAGCGCCGCAAGCGCGAGCACGGATGCGATGACAATCCGTGCCCCGTCGGAGCGGGTGAGGTTAGTGCTCATCCTTCGGCATCTGGATCTTGCCGAGTTGTGTCTTCATGCTGCGATACAGGAGCAGGCCTGCGGCCATGAGTGCGAGCCAGAAGATGAAGAACAACTGGCCCGATGAGAGTCCGGATGCGTTCTGCGGGATGGCCGGTGCCGTCGAATCCGACCATCGCAGAATCAGGGCGAGGATGCTCATGCAGATATTCTGCACCCATGCCGGAGATTCCCCCGCATCTGCATGAGCGCTACGGCATTCGTCCGCCGTCGCGATGGCGTTGGATCGGCTATGTGGCCGCAATTGCGGCAGGCGCTTTCGTCGCGGTGTACTTCGTGTCCCGCTATTCGGCGACCCAACAGGCAAGTGCCTCGATCATCGAGTGGGCTCCGGTAGATGGCACGTCCATCACGCTTACGTTCCAGGCGAACGCCGCAGATCGGGATCGCTTCTGCGCCGTGCGAGCGCAGGACTTCGATCAGTACGACGTCGGATTTGTGGTGCTGCCCGTGTCCGCGAAGGCGCAGAGCGTCACGTACATCATGCGCACGTTGACGAAACCGTTCGCAGTGGACGTGGTGGGCTGCAACACGGATCCGACAGAGATCTTCGGGCCGCAGTTCGCGCCCGGCGTACTGCCGCCTCCGCAGGATGCGCCGGGCATGGCCCCGGGCGTCTGGCAGTAATCTGCTGCCCCTGCAAGGAGGCGACATGACCGAACACGTGACGTGGCTTACCCAGGAGGCGTACGACCGCCTGAAGGAGGAGCTCGACGACCGCTCCGGTCCGCAGCGCGCCGAGATCACGAAGCGCATCGAGCTCGCACGGCAGGAGGGCGACCTCAAGGAGAACGGTGGCTACCACGCCGCCCGTGAGGCGCAAGGAATGAACGAGGCTCGCATCCGTCATCTCGCGCACCTGCTCGAGCACGCGCACATCGGCACGCCGGATGTCGAAGACGGCGTTGCGCACGTCGGCCGAACCGTCACGGTCGAGTTCGACGGCGGCGATCAGGAGACGTATCTGCTCGGGTCGCGCGAAGAGGCTGCACACTCCGATATCGAGGTGTTGTCGCCCACGTCGCCTCTTGGGAACGCCTTGATCGGCAAGCGGATTGGTGACGACGTGACGTACACCCTGGCGAATGGCCGCTCGATCACGGTCACGCTCGCCGACGTTCAGTAGATCTTCAACTCCTGCTCGACGCGGTCGAGCAGCATTTCGGCTCGTGCATCGGATGCCGACGCGAGCGACTTCGCCAGTGTTTCGATGACATCAGGTAGCGCCAGCCGCTGCACGCCGATGGCAAACGCGGGAACTCCCCGGAGTTCGGCATCTGTGCGCTGCATGACGTCGGCGAGCTCTCTCATGATCGTCTCGACGGTGCGGCCATCCGTAGCCGGCGAAAGATGCGGGGCGCGCGCCCCGAGCGGTTCACGCGGAGCTTGACCCCATTGCGGATCCGGGAGGCGGCGCAGTCGTGCGCACGCCTCCCGGATCGCGGAGCGTTGTTCCACTAGTCGCGGTTGTTCGCGAAGATCGCGAGGAAGCGCAGGATCTCCACGTACAGCCATACGAGTGTGGCGGTGAGACCGAACGCCATGCGCCATGCCTCCTTCTCGGGAAGACCGAAGCGCACACCTTCCTCGATCATGTTGAAGTCGAGTGCCAGCGAGAATGATGCAAGGGCAACGCCCGCAAGGCACAGCAGCATGCCGAAGCCTCCGACGCCATAGAAGCCCCAGCCCTCACCGACGCCGAAGAACGACGAGATGAAGGATGCGAGACCGATGAGGCCATATGCGATGAGCGAGCCGAGCATCACCTTCATGAACGTGCCGTTCACCCTGATGATGCGATTCGAGTACAGCGCCAACATCACGGCGAACGCCACAACTGTTCCGAGGACGGCCTGACCGACCAGGTTCGGTGCAACTTCCGCGTATTGCGCACTGAATGCGCCGCTCAGCATGCCGATGAACAGACCCTGGGCAACGGCATACACGACCACGAGCGCGGGCACCACGTTCTTCTTGAACGCGTTGACGAAGCCGAGCGCGAGGCCGACGACCATGCCGAGGAGGCCGAGTGCGGGGTTGTTCCAACCGACGTATGCCCCCGCCGCTACTGCTAGCAGTGAGAGCGAGGTCTTTGCGACGACGTCGGGAATCTGCATGGTGCGCTCGCCGAACGCGGCCGCGCCGAACGAACGCTCCAACTGCTCGACGTTCTCACCACCAGCCTGGCCGAATGCTGCCCTGCCTTCTTCGTACAGTGCCCCGCGGCTCTCGGCAGCAGTTTCAAGCGAACGACGGAGCACCGGATTGTTGCTCTGCATGAGTTCCTCCCTTTGGACGGTCTTACGACCGCCGACCGGCTTCGCAGCCGGTTCACGTACGGTAACGGATGCGCAGGCTGCCGGATTCCGCCCACCTCAAAGGGAAACAATCCCCTTACAGAGGCACGATGAACGACATGGATGCGAACTCACCGGTGACCGGATCGGTGTAGTCCACGGCATGCACCCGTCCCCGCACCAGGGTGCCATCGGGGCGGCGGTAGGTAAGCGAATGGATAGTCGGCCAGCGCTTGCCTTCACGGCGCATGGCATCAAACGTGCCCCACTGCTCAGCATTGATTTCGGGAGGAGCCAACTCGGCAACATCGATTCCGATGACTTCCTCCAACGGGCGACCCACCAGGTCCGCATACGCCTGATTTGCTGCAACCACTCTTATGCGGCCGTCACGGAGGGCCAGCCGATTGTGGGGCAACGTGAGGTGCTGTTCGAGTGCATCGAAGGCTGCCTTCAAGCGCCGGTTCTCGATATCCAGGAATTGCGGAGAACTCGTATCCATGAAGGCAGCAACGCGTGCCGGCGCACCTCCATAGATCGTGGGCAGGCCGCGGACCAACGCAGTGAATACACTGCCGTCCTTGCGAATCAGCTTGCCAACAGTGATGCTCGCCCCTTCACCCCGAACGGCGGCAGCGAACTTCTCGTAATCTTCGGGCGCGACGAATTGGAATGCATCAACACCAACGAGTTGATCAGGCGAGTCGTAGCCGAGCATCTCGGCGGCGCGATTGTTGAGCACCAGCACCCGACCGTTGCGGTGCACCCACATTCCTTCTGACGCAGCGTCCATCAACACCTGCATCGCATCGGCCGACTCGTTGAACAACTTCTGCGCACGTACTTGTTCGGTGATGTCACCGACGATACCGAGGTAGCTGACACCGGGACCTTCGGCCGTCTTCGGCAACGGATTGGCATGGATGCGTACCGGCACTTCGAATCCGTCGTAGCGGCGGAACCGGACCGTGTGGTGCCAACTGCGCCCGCTGTCACGTGCTTGCTTGTACTCCGCAACGGTCCGGTGGACTTCGTCAGGATGAATCATCTTGATCCACTCCCGGCCCAACAGTGACGATGCCGGCACACCGAGCATTTCGCAGAGTGCCGGGTTCACGAAGTTCCATGCGCCACTCGGATCGGATTCGAAGGCCCCGACGGAATCGAGCAAACTCAGTGTTGCGCGTCGCGCTTCAACCGAAACGAACGGCAGGCGTGCGGAGTCGGCGTCGGGAAGTTCGGGCGTGTTCACGATGCGATCGACCACGCTATGCCGTCGAGTATGTCGTGCTCGCTGACGAGCACCCGGTCGAAACCACCGACTTCCATCACGCGTCGCAGGATAAGCGCGCCTGCCGGTATCACGTCAACGCGTCCAGGATGCATATACGGCAGTGCCGCACGTTCACTGGCAGTCGCCCGGCTGAAGTCATCCGACGCCGCCTGCACCTGCGCGAGTGACAACCGAGCGAGATGGATGGCATACGGGTCGTACGCGAGCAGACCAAGTGCGTGGGCAGCGACGGTGGTGACGGAACCAGCGACGCCAACGAGTGTCTTCGCGTCGTGCAGGGGCACGGTTCCAGCGGCCTCGAGAATCGCTTCGTCGATGTCCTCAGTGGCGGCCGCGAGTGATTCCTCGCTCGGTCGATCGGTGATGCGATGCCGCTCCGTCATGCGCACGCAACCGACGTTCATCGACCGTGCCGCGAGCGGCGCTTCGATGCCGAGCACGAATTCCGTGGAGCCGCCGCCGATGTCGAGCACGAGGAACGGCGAGGGTGTGTTGCCGAGAAGTTCACGGGTGGCGCCGGCGAACGAAAGCGCAGCTTCCTCATCACCCGAAATCACCTCCGGGGTCACACCAAGGCGTTCCTCGACGCCGCGGATGAATACATCCCGATTCGCGGCGTCACGGGTTGCCGACGTCGCGACGAACCGGATTCGCTCCACGCCCTTTCGGGCACATTGCGCGGCGTACTGGTCGCAGGCGGCAAAAGTGCGCGCGATGGCATCGTCGGCGAACCTCCCGGTGGCGTCGACGCCCTGCCCAAGTCGCACCACGGTCATTTCCCGCACGACATCGCGCATGCCGGATGCGCTCACATCTGCAATGAGGAGGCGGATGGAGTTGGTGCCGCAATCGATGGCTGCTACTCGCATGTCTCGCCCACGCATCCCGTGGGTTTCCACCATTCGCCGATAGCGGCGAGCACTTCGTCACCCAACGGGTTCACCCCCGGCCCGGCCGCCAATGCGTGCGCGGCGAGCACGTGCAGACATTTCACGCGATTCGGCATACCGCCAGCGGAGATGCCGGCAATTTCCGGCACATCCCCCAGTGCTGCACGGTCCGCGAGGTACGACGCATGTGCGCGTCGATAGGAGGCAGCGAGTGCGGGGTCCGCGTCGAGTCGCGACTGCATCTCAGCCATCACACCGTTTGCTTCCAGCGTGCCGATCGCACTCGCCGCTTTCGGACAGGTCAGGTAGTAGACGGTCGGGAACGGAGTGCCGTCGGGCAGCCGCGGTTCGGTCATGACGACGCAGGGCTTGCCGCATCCGCAGTGCGCCGCGATTCGCGCAACACCGCGCGGCTCTCGTCCGAGTTGCAGCCGCAGGATCTCGAGGTCTTCGGCAGTCGTCACTTCGTCACCTGCAATGGTGCGGCCGTTTTGCCTGCGCGTTGGATGCCGCCCCACACCGCGGTGTACCAGGCGCGCGAACGCTTCTGCGTGACAGTGCCTTGGTAGAGCACTGGAGCGGCTTCGGCCTCGAGCACGACGTAGCCCACTTGGCCCGGCATCACGAAATGCAGCCGCTCTCGCGCCTGGACTGCGACGAACGCAGGGTCGTTCCATTTCGCGATCTGCTTGTTGAGTTCCTTCAACTCCGCCTGTGCCTGTGCCTGCCGGTCATACAGCGCGTTGATGCGGTTGCGCTGATTCACGAGGTCCCGCATCGGAAGCGCAAGCGAGATGAACACGAACACGGTGACCACGGCCAGGATCGCCGAACGCGCGGTGAGAACAGAACGCGCACCACCCCGGCGTCGGGACGGTGCGCGATCGGTCACAAGCAGATTGTGCCGTGCTCAGCCACGCGTGAAGCGCGGGAACGCGCCAGCACCGGCGTAGCGCGCGGCGTCGTCGAGTTCCTCTTCGATGCGGAGCAACTGGTTGTACTTGGCGACACGCTCCGTACGGGCCGGGGCGCCGGTCTTGATCTGACCGCAGTCGCAGGCAACCGCGAGATCGGCGATGGTGACGTCCTCGGTCTCGCCGGAGCGGTGCGACATCATCGACTTGTACCCCGCACGGTGCGCGAGTTCGACGGCGTCGAGCGTCTCGGTGAGGGTGCCGATCTGGTTCACCTTGACGAGCAGCGCGTTGGCGGTGCCGAGGTCGATGCCGCGGGCGAGGCGCTCCGGGTTGGTGACGAACAGGTCGTCACCGACGAGCTGGAGCTTGCTGCCAAGTGCGTCGGTGATCGCCTTCCAGCCGTCCCAGTCATCCTCGGCCAACGGATCCTCGATGGAGACCATCGGAAAGTCGGTGCTGAGCTGCGTGTAGTAGGCGATCATCTCGGCAGCAGACTTCTGACCGCCTTCGAAGGTGTACTTGCCGTCTTTGAAGAACTCGGTGGATGCAACGTCGAGTGCAAGTGCAACGTCGACACCGAGTTTGTAACCGGCCTTCTCGATCGCCTGAGCGATGTATTCCAGTGCAGCACGGTTGTTCGGCAGCGACGGCGCAAAGCCGCCCTCGTCGCCGAGACCGGTTGCGAATCCGGCCTTCTTCAGCACGGACTTCAGCGAGTGGTAGCACTCGGCACCCGTGCGAAGTGCTTCGCGGAATGTGGGGGCACCGATCGGCGCAATCATGAATTCCTGGATGTCGACGCCGCCATCGGCATGCGCGCCGCCGTTGAGGATGTTCATCATCGGAACGGGCAGCGTGTGCGCGTTCGGGCCTCCGACGTAGCGGAACAGCGGCAGCCCGGCGGAGTCCGCAGCGGCTTTCGCAACAGCGAGTGAGACACCGAGGATTGCGTTTGCACCGAGACGAGACTTGTTCGGAGTGCCGTCCAGATCGATCATCACCTGATCGATGAGTCGCTGCTCCGATGCATCGAAGCCCATGATCTCCGGCGCGATCTCTTCTTCGACTGCGGCGACAGCGAGTTCGACGCCCTTGCCGAGGTAGCGGTCGCCACCGTCGCGGCGTTCGGATGCCTCGAATGCGCCGGTGGACGCACCGGACGGCACGGCGGCGCGGGCAACGGTGTCGTCGGACAGTGCGATCTCGACTTCGACCGTCGGGTTGCCACGGGAGTCGAGGATTTCGCGGGCGAGCAGGGCTTCAATCGTTGCCACGGTTTCTCCAAAGCGTCAGCCCGCGTTCGCCGCGAGCGGTAGTCGATGCACGACGAACGGAATTCTAGTGGAGTTGGCAGCGGCAGCGCCTCGGGCCTGAAGACCCTCGCGTGAGGCGCTAGATCGCGCCGACTTCCTTCAACTTGGCTTCGAGCGCCGGGTTCGACGGTTCGGTGAGATGGGTGCCGTCCTCGAACACGATGACCGGGATGGACTTCATGCCACCATTGAACGCGATGACCTTCTCGATCGCACCGGGAGTGTTCTCGGTGTCGATGTAGTCGTAGGAGACGCCGAGTTCATCGAGTTGCTTCTTGCTCCGACGGCAATCGCCGCACCATTCAGCGCCATAGAACGTGATCATGTCGACTCCTTGTTGTTGGCTGAACCCTAGAACGTCAGGACCCACTGGCAGAATTCCCCCGTGACCCGCCGCGTGTACTTCCTCTTCGGTGTCATGGCGGTCACCTGGGGCATCCCCTATTTCTTCATCAAGATCGCTGTCGAGGAACTGACGCCGGCGTCGATGGTGATGGCCCGCTGCGGACTCGCGAGCCTCATCCTGCTCCCGATCGCCTGGCGCAACGGTTCGCTGCAGCAAGGGCTGCGTGCGTTCAAGTGGGTGCTCGTCTTCGCCGTGCTCGAATACATCATCCCGTGGTTCCTCATCGGCACGGCCGAGCAGAAGCTGCCGAGTTCGGTTGCAGGACTCCTCCTGGCGACGACGCCGCTGTTCGCCACCATCTACGGGCGGTTCCTCGGAGACATGACGGCAACGCAGTTTCGACGGTTAGCCGGACTCGGCATCGGATTCACCGGTGTCGCATTCCTTGTCGGCATCGACGGCATCAATGGTGATCTCGACTGGCTGAGTGCGCTCATGATCCTCGTGTGCGCTGCGTGCTACGTCCTCGCGCCGATGGCGATCATGCGCAATACGCAGGGCATCGACCAGATGGGCATCGTGGCGCTTGCAATGCCGGTCACGACACTGTTCTGGGCAGTGCCCGGCATCTCGCAGTGGCCGTCAGACGGCGTCAGTGCGAAGACCTGGATGTCGCTCATCGTGCTTGCCGTGGTGTGCACGTGGTTGGCATTTCACTACTACTGGCAACTCGCCCATGCCGTTGGTGTTGTGCGCGCATCGCTGCTCACGTATCTCAACCCGCCGGTCGCGATCGGAATGGGTGTCGTATTCCTCGGCGAATCGATCACGAACGGCATGCTCATCGGCTTTCCGCTCGTGCTGCTCGGCAGTTACTTAGCCACCCGGCCGCCGGTTCCAAAGGAAGAAGCGGCCGTCGCCGAGCCTTAGGCCAACGACAGGAAGAGCTTCTCGAGTTCCTCCTGCGTCATCGGGGCATTGTCCTCATTGACGCACTGACGGATACCCGACGCCACCACTTTGAAGCCCGCCTTGTCGATCGCCTTGGAGGCGGCGGCGAGCTGGGTGACGATGTCCTTGCAGGAGCGACCTGCCTCGATCATGGCGATCACGCCGTCGATCTGTCCGCGCGCACGGCGCAGGCGGGCGATCACGTCGCCCGAAATCTCGTTGTCGATCTGCATGTGACCAACGGTACTCCTGTATACCCCTACCCGTACAGGGTATGGGTTCGGCGTCCGTGAGAGGATTCGCCCATGAGCGACCTGATCTTCGATGTCACGATCGAAATCCCCGGCGGCAGCCGCAACAAGTACGAGATCGACCACCACACCGGTCGGATCCGCCTCGATCGCATGCTCTTCACTTCGACGCGGTACCCGTGGGACTACGGCTACGTCGACGACACCCTCGGACTCGACGGCGACCCGCTCGATGCGATGATCATGCTCGACGAGCCCACCTTCCCCGGCTGCGTCGTCAGCGTTCGCGCGATCGGCATGTTCCGGATGACCGATGAGAAGGGTGGCGACGACAAGGTGCTCTGCGTGCCCGCAGGCGACGTCCGCAAGGAGCACTTGCGCGACATCCACCACATCAGCGAGTACGACCGCCTTGAGATCCAGCACTTCTTCGAGGTGTACAAAGACCTCGAGCCGGGGAAGTCGGTCGAGGGCGCTTCCTGGGTAGGCAGAGCGGACGCCGAGAAGGAAGTTCGCGCCGCATACGAGCGCTACGACCTCAACCGCAGCAAGCACTGAACGTACGAGGAACGCAGGGTTTTCCAAGGTTCGGTGAAGAGCCTGCGGTGAACCATTGAGGGTCGCCAGAATTCGTTTCCGACCCCCGAAACCAACGAAACGATTGCGGCATGACCGCAGTTCTCGAACAGGACGCCCAAACAGTGCAGCGAGTGACCGAAGCCGTCGAGCTTCGCAAGAAGCCGAGCACATTCCGTGCCGACCTCATCCTCACCCTCATCTGCCTCGAGGCCGGCATTGCCATCGGACTCGGCGTCGACGCCCAACCGTGGTCGGATTGGACGAACCCCGCCACGATGATCACCGCCGTCTCGCGCGTGGCCGCGATGGCAGGCACCGCGTTCGCGCTCGTGTCGATCCTGCTGTCGTCGCGCATCGCATGGATCGAAAACCAGATCGGTCAGGACCGGCTCATCAAGTGGCATCGCACCCTCGGCCCGTACAGCCTGTGGCTGATCCTCATGCACGTGCTACTCGTCACCGTCGGTTACAGCATGATGGACGGCGTCAACGCCTGGTCTGAGTTCTGGAACATCACGCTCACGTTCGAATGGATGGTTCCGGCACTCCTCGGCTTCATCTTCATGATGATGATCGGCGTGACGTCGTACCGCCGCGTTCGTGGCAAACTGAAGTACGAGACGTGGTGGACGATCCACCTCTACTCCTACCTGGGTATCGCGCTTTCCTTCATGCATCAGATCAAGACCGGCACGATGTTCGTCGGTCAGCCGGCGATGACCGCCTGGTGGATCGGCATCTACGTCTTCACATTCGGCGTCATCGTGTGGTTCCGAGTGCTCGTCCCGGTCTTCGATAACGTCCGCCATCAACTGCGCGTTGAACGCGTGATTGTCGAGAACCACAACACCATCTCCGTGGTGATGAAGGGCCGGAAGCTCGAAGCGCTGGCAGCGCGTGGCGGCCAGTACTTCGGATGGCGCTTCCTCACGAAGCGCTATTGGTGGGAGTCGCACCCGTATTCCCTCAGCGCATCTCCGCGCAACGACCGGCTCCGCATCACCGTGAAGTTCCTCGGCGACCACAGCCGGTGGCTGGCGGACCTCAAGCCGGGAACCCGGGTCTTCTTCGAAGGTCCGTACGGTGTCTTCCGCGCAGATCAGGCGACGCGCAAACACGTGACGCTCATCGCGGGTGGCGTCGGCATCACACCGATCCGTGCCATGCTCGAGGAACTGCCGCAGGACTGCGAACTCACGATCATCTGGCGCGCATCCACCGAGCAGGACCTCATGCTGAAAGATGAAGTCGAGCAGCTCGCGAAGTGGCACAACGCGAAGATCCACTATCTCGTGGGCTCACGGCTGCACGTGAATCTCGACGTCCGCACGCTTGCGCGCATCGCGCCGAACATCAAGTACTCCGACGTCTTCCTGTGCGGGCCAACACCGGTGGTGGAGCAGGCTGTTGCAAGTGCGCTCGCGCTCGGCGTCCCGAAGAACCGCATCCACGACGAAGCGTTTGCGTACTAAGGGGTCACCATGAAGCGCGCAATCCTCGTCAGCACGAGCACGGTGGTCGGTGTGACGGCAGTGCTGAGTTACAAACCGAACTCGGACACGGCGAAGACGCTGCTCGACATCACCGGTGCGAACACCACGGCAGCAACCACCGCAACTGCGGTCAACGCTGCCGCGACTGAAACCACTGCGCCGCAACCCGCAGAGCCGGCCACACCATCAACGACACCAAGCGCAACGACGACACCGAAAGCCACCGCGACACCGAAAGCCACCGCGACTCCGAAGCAGACAACGACGCCCAAGCCGTCGCCGAGTTCGTCAACGAGCACGAAACCCCAGGCCTCTGCAACCGCGACACCCACTCCGAGCGCCACTGCCACACCCACTCCAACCGCAACCGGCGGAGCCAACAAGACCATCACCGGTGCACCTGCGAATGCGATCAGTCACGGTCACGACTATGGAACCGTCACCGTCACCGTCACCCTCGTCGATGGGAAAATGGCGAAGATCACCGCAACGCAGAACCCGGAAGGTCGCAACTACCCGTACATCCAAGCCGTGCGCCAGTACCTGATCCCCGCCGTCCTCAAGGCACAACAGGTAAACGTCGGATACGTGCAGGGCGCGACTGGTTCGTCGGAAGCCTTCATCCAGTCACTGCAATCGGCGCTGGACAAGGCCTGAGGTGTACATCCACAACGAGCACGTTTGGTCGACGGTCGTCTCCCTTCATATCGACGCCCCGGCCCTCAATGGCCAACAACTCGACGCCGCGCGCAACGACGTCGTGCAGTTCGTGCACTACGTCGACGATGTCTTCAGCACGTTCAAACCCACTTCACTGGTCTCGCAGTACCGTCGTGGCGAGATCACCGATGCAGAACTCGAAGTGCGCGAAGATGCCGCAGCACGAGACCTTGTCGATGTCATCGCACTGTGCCGAAAGGCGCTCATCACGTCGCGTGGTGCGTTCGATCCATGGAAAGCCGACGGTGGTTTCGACCCCTCGGGCCTCGTGAAGGGTTGGGCTGCGCAACGTGCCTGCGGGCTGTTGAAGCAACACGGCATCACACGCGCATACGTGAACGCCGGCGGAGACGTCTACTCGTTCACCGACGGCGAGCCCTGGGTCGGCGGGGTGCAGGATCCGGACGATCGGATGCAGGTCGTGAAGGTCTCGAGCATCGCCGGTGAGGGAGCGTCGTGCACGTCGGGCACGTACGAGCGCGGCGAGCATCTCATCGATCCGCACGTCGGCGGTCACGCCACAGGCGCACGTTCCGCATCCGTCATCGGTCCCGATGGTGCGCTCGCAGATGCGTATGCGACGGCGATCTGCGTCGATGGCGAGAAGGCCATCGAGTGGTTCCACGAACTCGGTCCCGAGTGGTCGCTGTTCCTCATCCCGCACGGCGAACGCGTCGGTTACAGCTACGGAACTGCCTGGGTGTAGAGCACCTTCGGGAATGCCCAGTGCATTCCGAACAGTGCCAACATCAGCACCGCGCACACGAGCAGTCGTCCGATCGCCGTCGAAAGCCACAGCAGTGGCCAACCCGCATTTCGCACCACACCCTGCACTTTCCCGACGACGTCCTTCGCCGTGATCGTCCACGGATCACGGCTCGGATTCGCGTCGCCGCGGGTTTCGTAGGTACCCGGCTGCCTGCCGTAGCCGTCGATCCGGTGTGTGACGAGTTGATCGAATTTTCGGAACGTGACGGCGTCGCCGACTGCGAGATCTCCATGCGCTGTCGTGACCACCAGATCGCCACGCTGCATCAGTGGCGCCATCGAATCAGAGACAACCGCAAACGATGCGGCGTTGCCCGCGTGCAGTACCGCGAATGCAAGGAGCAGTGAGACGCTCGCACTCCCGATAGCCGTGGCGATCGCCGCGACCAGGATCTGGAACAGCTGCTTCATCATCTCTCCACGGAATGAGGTGGGAGCGGGACCGTCCCGCTCCCACCTCCGGCTCAACTACTGACCGGCGATCGACGAGGCGTCGGCCGTGAGATCGAAGTTGAGGGTCGCACCCATGTACGGGTTGTCATCCACCAACGCTTCATCCGGCCACGTCACCTTCAGCGTGTAGATGGTCGAGGCGTTCGCCGGGAGATTCGCGAGGGTGAAATCCAGATCGGCGATCTTGCCCGCGAACAGCACCGTGTTCTCGGAGTCGCTGAAGTACAACGGCGTCTCCCGGGGCTTCGACGTGCCCTGGGCGCAGGCCACGCCGGCGGTCGCCGTGTTGAACTGGCCTTTCACCGCGATCGTGACCTTGTTGCCATCCAGTTTCGGGGCGAGCGTTTTTTCAACGTAAGTGAGCAAACGTTCCGCGTATTTCGCCGCCGCTTCTTCGCCGTAAGTGGCGACAAGCTCGGCAAAAGCCGCGAACAGGCAGGTTTGCGCCATGCAATCTGGGTCCACGCCGTCGAGCTTTGCTTCCGCCCAGGCCTCGTTGAGGTAACTGAGCGCCGCCATTTTCTGGTCGCGCTCGGAAACCGGCTCGTTGTTCATCAATCCGGGTGTCACAGGATTAAGCTCGAAAATTAGGCGGACGCGCGCCCCCGCTGCCGATCGGTGTAACGTTAGCATGGCATCTCGTCACGCCTAGGGCAGACCGTTAGGGAAGGTTAATCGCGCCGGCTAGTTCGAATAGCGGGCGGTGATCTCCCGGGAAATCTTTGCGCCTTCATCGAGATAACGGCGGATGACCAGATCGGCTGCGGGTGTGCAGGTGCGATAGGTCTGCTGGAACCCGCGGTAGCCGCGGTTGTAGCTGGCGATCAGCTTGTTGCGGCGATCGCCGGGCGGGGCCTCGGCATCGATCAGGGCCTGCATCTCGTTGCGCCATTTCTGGCCGTCGTTGGCATTGCAGACTCCACGCAGATAATGGAGCGCCCCCAGGATTTCGGCCAGCCGCTGCAGGTCGCCGTCGTAAGGCGCCGACCCGACCTGCGCATGCGCCATTGGCGCCGCCATCATGAGCGCCGCGATTGCAAAGGTGGTGTCCACGAAACGCCGGAACATCGCGGCAGATATGCCTGCCGGCAAAGCAGGGCGCAAGCCGCGGAAAAGGCTGTGGTTGACGGGCTTAGCCGGCGGTTTTGAGGAGGGCGAAGGCCGCCGCCACGATCGGGGCGAGCCCCTCCGTGGTCTTATAGTCGGCGAGCTCCGCGAACTCGACCCAGCGGGCGTCGGCCAGTTCCTCGTTGAGTTGCGGTTCGCCCGCGATCCAGCGCGAGGCGAAGCACATGATGACGAAATGGCGCTCGGCGCGGCCCGCGGCGTCGCGGACCATCACCTCGCGATGACCGGCAAGCGCCACCGGCTCGATTCTCATGCGGGTCTCTTCGTCGATCTCGCGGATCAGCGCATCGCTCAGCGTCTCGCCGGCCTCGACCACGCCGCCTGGCATGGTCCAGACGCCGTTCGCGGGCCCCCGCGCTCGCTGGGTCAGGAGTACGCGCCCGTCACGGATGATGGCGGCACTCACCGCCAAAATCGGGCGGTCAGGATAGGCGCGGGGATCGGTGGTCACTGGCTGAAGATCTCATCAATGGCGGACTGCGTGTCCGCGCCGATCGGCGCGGTCGCGGTACCATTGATGACTGCTGCCATCCTCGCGATCAAGGGCTTCAGCCAGTCCGCCGCGCGAAGCGCCAACACGGCGGCGGTATCCGGCGTCGCCATGTTCCGGAGAACCACGTCGCGGGTCTTAGACAGCACGGCATTCAGCGTCTGGGCCACACTGTCGAGCGCCTCGCGCGCCACGCAATCTGCGTTGTCGTACGCAGCGATGATGGCGTCGCGATGCGACAGGTTCGATTGTGTGTAGTGTTCCCGATAGGTCTTCGGACGCCAGGCTTCGAGGTCCGGGATGCACTCCGGCATCATGGTGATCATCTCGAGCACCATGATCGCTTCATTGAAGTGGTTGAGGTAATCGGTGGTCAGGCCGGTCGCGGAATTAATGTTGGGGATCGTTGCACATGCGACATCAACGGATGCCTCCGGCGCGGCACTATCGGGCGCTCGGACGGCAGCGGACATTCGTGGAGATCCCCGGGGCTGGAACCCGCAGTCTTGCCCGGGACGGTTAACGGGCCCCTAATCGGGCGTCGGGCAAAGCGCGCCGCAACCTGGGATGTGGACGATGTGCGGACGCTACCTGATCACCAGCACTCCGGATGCCATACGGCAGTTGTTCCGCTACCCAGAGCAGCCGAACTTCCCGCCGCGCTACAACGTCGCCCCGACCCAGCCCGTGCCGATCGTCCGGATGGCCGATCGCGGGCGGCAGTTCGTGCTGGTGCGCTGGGGACTGATTCCGTCCTGGGTGAAGGACCCCAAGACCTTCACGCTTCTCATCAACGCGCGCGGTGAGTCCGTCAACGAGAAGCCGGCATTCAAGAATGCCATGAAGCGACGTCGCTGCCTGTTTCCCGCCGACGGCTTCTACGAATGGAAGTCCGAAGGCGGACGCAAACGTCCGTTCGTCGCTCGCCCGAAGCAATGGGAGCCGATGGCGTTTGCCGGCTTGTGGGAAACCTGGACCGGACCGAACGGCGAGGAAGTGGAAACCGCCGCGCTTATCACCACGGATGCCAACAAGGAGATGGCCGCTGTCCATCACCGCGCGCCGGTGATTGTGCCGCCCGAGCAATTCGATTTCTGGCTCGACTGCGTGAACGTCAACGAGAAAGAGGCAGCGACGCTCCTCAAGGCCGCGCCAGACGGCACGATGGACGTGTATGAGATATCGACCGCGGTCAATCGTGTCGCCAACGACTCCCCCGAACTGCTGGTGCCTTACACTGCGCCCGCCGAGTCTGAGCACCGGAGCGCACAGCACGACACCGCCAGTGACGAACGTTTGGGTCGCGTCCAGTCTGCCGCCCGGCCTGCGCGCAAACGGCAACCGATGGCCGACAGTGGGCAGGGCTCGTTGTTCTGACCGCAGAACCATTTGATCTGGATCAATTCTGCACCCCACCGGGTTAGTAGCCTCCGCAACCAACAAGGTTTTCTGGGGAGCGCTGCAATGTCGGTCGTGAACGTCAAGGATTTGGCCTACGTCCGGCTGCAATCGCCGGATCTCGATCAGGCCGAAGAGTTTCTCAAGAATTTGGGATTGGCGCGTTCGGAGCGAACAGCAGACCGCCTCTATATGCGCGGGACCGATCCGAGCCATCACCTTCATGTCACTCACCTCGGTCCGCCCAAGTATCTCGGTCTCGGTTTCTGGGTGGACGATGAGGACGACCTGAAAGCACTCGCACAGGTTTCCGGAGCCTCGGCCGTCGAGAATATCGAAGAGCCGGGTGGCGGCCGCCGCGTTCGCTTCACCGATCCGCACGGCTACCAGATCGAGGCGGTCCACGGCATCGCCGAACTGCCGAAGCTGCCGGTCCGCCGCAACGTGCTGAATTGGGGCGATGAGAAGGAGCGCCGGGCGGGCGAATTGATGCGCCTCGATGCCGGTCCGTCGCAGGTCAAGCGCATCGCGCATGCGCTGCTGATGACGCCGAAGCTGCGCGAAACGATCCAGTGGTACCAGAACCTGTTCGGCTTCGTGCCCTCGGACGAGATCTACGCCGGCAGCAAGGATCACGTGATCGCGACCTTCAACCGCTGCAACCGCGGCGAGGACTACGTCGATCATCACACCTTCGTCTG
>CAXBQV010000002.1:0-49066 GCA_963978265.1 uncultured bacterium
GACGCCCTTCGGTGAGCAGTGGCAACGTGGGGATGGTGATGACCCTGCCCGCATTCACCGGGGTACGTATCGAGATCGAAAACGGAACCGTCACACTCGCGGCAACAGATCGATACCGGCTCGCTGTTCGCGAACTTGTGTGGTCGCCCGATACTCCTGGTTTCGCAGCGCAGGCGTTGGTGCCCGCAAGAACGCTTTCGGAAGTTGCGAAAGGGCTCACCAGCGGAGACAACCTCACAATTGCGCTCTCAAGTGGAGGCGCTGGTGAGGGCCTGATGGGTTTCGAGAATGAAGGTCGCCACACCACCACCCGACTCCTCGACGGCGACTTCCCCAACTTCCGCAAGCTCCTGCCGCAGGAGCCGACGTCAATCGTCTACGTCGACACCGACGAGCTCCTGGGCGCCGTGAATCGTGTGGCGTTGGTGGCCGAGAAGAACCAACCAGTACGCATCAACGTGTCGGGAAGTGAAATCGAACTCAGTGCAGGTGGCGACGAAGCGCACGCAACCGAACTCCTCGACGGCTCACTCGATGGCGAACCGATCGAAATCTCGTTCAATCCGCAGTTCCTTGCTGAAGGACTCGCTGCACTCAGAGCGCCGGTCACCCGCATCTCATGCACGACGCCCGCGAAGCCGGCAATCTTCACCGGTGTCGCCGAACGCGGGGCACCGGCGAACACCGAGTATCAGTACCTGTTGATGCCTGTTCGCCTCGCCGGCTGATGTACGTCAAGGAACTGTCACTCAGAAACTTCCGCTCCTACGAGCAGGTGTCGGTTGCGTTCCCAAGTGGCGTCACAGCACTCGTCGGGAGCAACGGGCAAGGCAAGACGAATCTCATCGAGGCAATCAACTACGTCGCGACGCTTGGAAGTCATCGGGTCGCATCGGATGCACCACTCATCCGCCGCGGTTCCGACGAGGCGACCATTCGCGTGGTTGCCGCACATGATGATCGGGAGATCGAACTCGAAATCGATCTCGTTGCAGGAAAGGCGAATCGGGCCCGTTTCAACAGCAGCCCGATGAAGCGGCCACGCGATCTTCTTGGCTACCTGAATGTGGTGGTCTTTGCACCAGAGGACCTGGCACTTGTGAAAGGCGACCCGAGTGATCGTCGCCATTTCCTGGACCAAACGCTCATCGCGCTGGCACCACGGCTTGCAGCAACACGCAGCGATCTCGATCGAGTGCTCAAACAGCGCAATGCATTACTCAAGACGGCGCAGCATGCTGCACGCAGGAGCACCGCGGATGTGATGCGAACACTCGATGCATGGGACACACAATTCGCACAACTCAGCGCCCAGATCGTCATTGAGCGACTCAACGTGGTCGATGCACTGCTGCCGTATGCACAGTCGTTGTACGCACAGGTGAGCGATGACCGTGGCCCATTTGAAATGCGCTATGAATGCTCACTCCATGACGCGCCGGCCGATCGAAGCGAATCAACCTGGGAAGCGCGGTATCTCGAAGCACTTGCCGAACGCCGCAATGACGAGATCGAACGCGGCATCACACTGGTCGGCCCACATCGAGACGAACTTGGAATCGATGTCCGCAACCTGCCAGTTAAAGGCTATGCATCGCACGGTGAATCCTGGTCCGCTGCACTCACGCTCCGACTTGCATCGTTCGAACTGTTGCGTCACGACCGACCTGGCGGCGATCCGGTACTGATCCTCGACGACGTGTTTGCCGAACTCGACAGTCGCCGTCGCCGTCGTCTTGTCGAACTCACACAGACTGCTGAGCAGACGTTGGTCACCGCTGCGGTTGCAGAAGATGTACCGACCGAACTCGACGGCGCCCGGTTCGAAGTGAATGCGGGAGAGGTGCACCGTGTCGGCTGACGATCAAGCGATCAACGCGCTGCGTCGGATCCGTGCCGCAGTACGTTCCGGCATCACACCGAAGAAGCGCGCCACGCGGACACCACGCGATACGTCGACCGGACGAGATCCGAGACGTGTGGGCGACGTCGTCGACGAATTCCTCTCGACGTCGGGACTCGACGCACGCAACCGAGTGGCGCAGGTACTCACGAACTGGGCTGAGTTGGTGGGCGCAGAGGTAGCCGACCATGTGCAGGTCGAACGCTTCGACGACGCGAAACTCGTGCTGCGTGCAGATTCCACGGCGTGGGCAACCCAGATGCGGCTGTTGCAAGCGACGGTCATGCGCCGGCTTGCCGAACAACTCGGCGAGGGGGTCGTCGAGTCCATGCAGGTCCTCGGACCGAACGCGCCGAGCTGGCGCTTCGGATCCCGGCATGTGCCCGGCCGTGGTCCCCGCGACACGTACGGCTGACCAAATCGGCAGGGGACCGGAGAATCCCCGCAGCGGCAACCTCCCGCCACCGGTATCGAAATGGACTGACCGCCTAGAAATGGGGGTTGCACGACTTACAGATGCCTTACGGCCCGTTTTACGCCTATCCACACCCTGAAATTCGCTAGAATCGGCTCCAGAACCCAGACCCCGTCTGAAGGAGTTGCCGTGTCCTACGACGCCAGTGCGATCACTGTCCTCGAAGGCCTCGATGCCGTCCGCAAGCGCCCCGGTATGTACATCGGATCCACCGGCGAGCGAGGGCTGCACCACCTGGTCTATGAAGTTGTGGACAACTCCGTCGACGAGGCGCTGGCCGGGTTCTGCACACACATCGACGTCACGATCCTGCCGGACGGTGGCGTGCGGGTGCGGGACAACGGCCGTGGAATCCCAGTGGACATTGTCGAGTCGGAGGGCAAGCCGGCGGTCGAGGTCGTGCTCACCGTGCTGCATGCCGGCGGCAAGTTCGGCGGCGGCGGCTACTCCGTCTCTGGTGGACTCCACGGAGTCGGCGTCTCGGTTGTGAACGCACTGTCCACGAAGGTGGAAGTCGAAGTGCACCGCGAAGGTCATGTGTGGCGCCAGGACTACCGACACGGTGTTCCCACCGCGCCGCTCAAGAAGGGCGAGGCATCCGACATCACCGGAACGACTGTCACGTTCTGGGCCGACGGCGACATCTTCGAAACCCTCGACTACGACTTCGGCACACTCACCCGCCGCTTCCAGGAGATGGCATTCCTCAACCGCGCGCTCACGCTGCGCATCGTCGACGAACGCATTAAGGCGCAGGATGCGAATGGGAATCCGCGCAGCGAAACCTTCTACTACGAAGGTGGCATCTCGGACTTCGTCAAGCACATCAATCATTCAAAAGGTGTTGCGCATCCATCGATCATCAGTTTCAGTGGCGAGGACGCCGATCGTGGCATCAGTGTCGATGTCGCATTGCAGTGGAATGAGTCCTACTCCGAGTCCGTGTACACGTTTGCGAACACGATCAACACGATCGAGGGTGGAACCCATGAAGAGGGCTTCCGCGCCGCGCTCACCTCGTTGATCAACAAGTTCGCACGCGAGTGGAACATCCTGAAGGAGAAGGACAACAACCTCACTGGTGATGATGTCCGCGAAGGTCTCACCGCAGTGGTATCCGTGAAGTTGCGCGAACCACAGTTCGAAGGCCAGACGAAGACGAAACTCGGCAACACCGAGGCCAAGACGTTCACCCAGAAGATGGTGAACGAGTACCTCGGAGAATGGTTCGAGAAGAATCCGAATGAGGGCAAGGAAGTCGCACGCAAATGTGTGCAGGCCGCCACTGCACGTATCGCGGCGCGCAAGGCACGGGACCTCGCACGCAATCGCAAGGGATTGCTCGGCGGCGGCGGTCTCCCCGGAAAGCTTGCCGACTGCTCGAGCAACAACCCCGAGGAATGCGAACTCTTCATCGTCGAGGGTGACTCCGCCGGCGGATCTTCGAAGCAGGGTCGTGACCCGCGCACCCAGGCGATCCTTCCGATCCGCGGCAAGATCCTGAACGTCGAGAAGGCCCGCATCGACAAGGTGCTGCAGAACAACGAAGTGCAGGCGTTGATCAGTGCGCTCGGAACCGGCGTACACGACGATTTCGATCTCAACAAGCTCCGCTACCACAAAGTTGTGTTGATGGCCGATGCGGATGTCGATGGTCAGCACATCCGAACCCTGCTCCTGACCCTGCTTTTCCGATTCATGAAGCCGTTGATCGAGCATGGACATGTGTTCCTTGCTCAGCCACCGCTGTACAAGATCAAGTGGTCTCGCGAAGAAGCCGAATACGTGTACTCCGATGCAGAACGCGATGCAGTGCTTGCAGCAGGTGCTGCAGCAGGTCGTCGGATTGCGAAGGAAGACGGTGTGCAGCGGTACAAGGGTCTCGGTGAGATGAACCACGAGGAACTCCGCGTCACCACTATGGATCCGGCGCAGCGCGTCCTGTTGCGCGTCACTATGGAAGACGCGCATGTGGCCGATGAGTTGTTCACGATTCTGATGGGTGAAGACGTCGAGAGCCGTCGCAACTTCATCCAGCAGAACGCTCGCGACGTTCGCTTCCTGGACATCTGAGGTAGTCATGACTGAAACACCGGAAATCCAGCACGGCCGTATCGAGCCGGTTGATCTCAATTCGGAGATGAAGCGCTCGTACCTCGACTACGCCATGAGCGTGATCGTGTCCCGTGCACTTCCCGATGTACGCGACGGCTTCAAGCCGGTCCACCGCCGTGTGCTGTACGCGATGTACGACGGCGGATACCGACCCGATCGCGGCTTTTCGAAGTGTGCCCGCGTCGTCGGTGATGTCATGGGCACCTATCACCCGCACGGTGACAGTGCGATCTACGACACCCTGGTACGTCTCGCGCAGCCCTGGTCTCTGCGCTACCCACTCGTGCAGGGTCAGGGCAACTTCGGTTCACCGGGCAACGATCCGGCGGCCGCCATGCGCTACACCGAATGCCGGATGGCGTCGCTCGCGATGGAGATGGTGCGCGACATCGACGAGGAAACCGTCGACTTCTCACCCAACTACGACGGACGTACGCAGGAACCCGACGTCCTCCCTGCTCGATTCCCGAATTTGCTCGTGAACGGATCGGTGGGCATCGCCGTCGGCATGGCCACGAACATCCCGCCCCACAACCTGCGGGAAGTTGCGAGCGGTGTCATGTGGGCCCTCGAGCATCCCGACGCCAGTCGCGAGGAACTGCTCGAGGCATTGATGGAACGCGTCAAGGGACCCGACTTCCCAACTGGTGCACTCGTTGTTGGTCGTCGCGGAATCGAGGACGCGTATCGCACCGGTCGCGGCGCGATCACGATGCGCGCCGTTGTCGAAGTTGAAGAGGACAACCGGGGACGCACGCAACTCGTCGTCACCGAACTCCCATATCAAGTCAACCCCGACAACCTTGCACTGCGCATTGCCGACCTCGTCAACGAGGGCAAACTGACCGGTATCGCGGAGCTCCGTGACGAATCCTCCGGCCGCACCGGTATGCGGCTTTGCATCGTGCTGAAGCGCGACGCCGTTGCCAAGGTTGTACTGAACAACCTCTACAAGCACACACAATTGCAGGACACCTTCGGCGCCAACATGATCGCGCTGGTTGATGGTGTCCCCCGCACACTGAGTCTTGACGGCTTCGTCTCGAACTGGATCACACACCAGCACGAGGTGATCGTGCGCCGCACGAAGTTCCGCCTCCGGAAGGCGGAGGAGCGGGCGCACATTCTGCGGGGCCTTCTTCGCGCTATCGATCGTATCGATGAAGTGATCGCCTTCATCCGACGCAGCAAATCCGCAGCGGAAGCGATGGTGGGACTGCAGGAGCTCCTCGAGATCGACGAATTGCAGGCACGTGCAATTCTCGACATGCAGCTTCGCAAACTTGCGGCACTCGAGCGGCAGGAGCTGCAGGACGAGTACGACGGCCTGATGACGCTCATCAACGAGTACAACGCGATTCTCAACAGCGTTGTACGCCAACGCGAAATCATCCGCGAGGAGCTGGACGGCATCGTCCAGCGTCATGGCGACGATCGCCGCAGCAGATTCGTTGCGGATGAGGGCGAGATGCGCGACGAAGACCTGATCGCCGAACGCGACGTCGTTGTGACGATCACCGCCGGCGGCTATGCGAAGCGCACCAATGCGGACCTGTACCGCGAGCAACGACGCGGTGGCAAGGGCATCAAGGGCGCGGCACTCAAGCAGGACGACGTCGTCTCGCACTTCTTCGTGACCACGACACACCACTGGCTGCTGTTCTTCACGAACCGTGGCCGTGTGTACCGCGTGAAGGCGTACGAACTTCCAGAAGCGGGTCGTGATGCGCGCGGTCAGCATGTCGCCAACCTGCTCGCATTGCAGTCCGACGAGAGCATCACGCAGGTGCTGGATCTACGGGACTATGCACAGGCCGAGTACCTGGTGCTGGCAACACGTGGCGGAATGGTCAAGAAGACCAAGCTGGACGAGTACGACTCCAACCGGACCGGTGGCTTGATCGCCATCAACCTCCGCGACGATGACGAACTCATCAGTGCCCAACTCGTCGGTGAGCGGGACGATTTGATGCTCGTGAGTCGCAAGGGTTACAGCGTGCGTTTCACCGCGGATGAGGCTTCACTCCGCGCAATGGGACGTGCGACATCCGGCGTGATCGGCATGCGGTTCAAGACGAAGGACGACCACCTGTTGTCAATGGACGTCGTGAAGGCGGGCGCATACGTCGTCACCGTCACAGATGGCGGCTTTGCGAAGCGCACGCTCGTCGATGAATGGAATGCGAAGGGTCGAGGGACACAAGGTGTTCGCGCCATGAAGTTGGTTGAAGACCGCGGCGGACTTGTCGGTGCACTCGTTGCTGAGGAGAACGACCAGATCTTCGCAATCGCTTCGAACGGCATCGTTATCCGCACAAGGGTTTCCGAGATCAGACCGACCGGTCGTGACACCATGGGCGTCTCGCTCATGAATCTCAACGAGGGCGAAGAACTGATTGCGGTTGCTCGCGCGAGTGAAAGCGATGACGACGAAGATGTTGCGGTGGATGCCGCAACGGCCAAGGAGTAACCAGTGGTTCGTCGCGCGCGGCTGCGGATCGAGGCGATCAATCCCTGGTCCGCTGTGCGTACTGCGTTCCTACTTGGCATCTCACTGGCCGCAACGATCACCGTGACATTCACCGTGCTCTATTTGTTTCTGACGGCACTCGGCTTGTTCGACGCAATCGACCGTGTGCTCGGTGACGTCACCGGAACAGGTGCTGTTGATGCCGGCATTTCGGCAACACTTTCCTTGCCGAAGGTGCTGACGTTTTCATTGCTCATCGGCATCTTCGAGACAGTGGTACTCACGGCACTCGCGGCGGTGTTCGCCTTCATCTACAACGCAACCGTGCCGGTGTCGGGTGGACTCGAAGTCACGCTGGCCGAGGATTCCTGACCCGATTGGGACTCCTCCCACGTTTCGGGTAACCTCTCCCACCGCTGGCCTCCGGGCCTGCGCGGACCTATAGCTCAGGCGGTTAGAGCGCTTCCCTGATAAGGAAGAGGTCGGAGGTTCAAGTCCTCCTAGGTCCACTCCGCTGAGGAGGCCGCGTGAAGAAGCTCGTCGTCGTGGCCCTTTTCGTCGGAATCGCGGCTGCTGTGGTTAAGTACTCCACTGCTGCAGGTCAGTGGCACGATGCGGAAGCAACGGATCACGACTTCGCGGGGGCCTAGCTCAATTGGTAGAGCACTGCCTTTGCAAGGCAGGGGTTAGGGGTTCGAGTCCCCTGGCCTCCACGCGAACCCCTCACTCAAGTGGGGGGTTTTCGTTTGGAGCATCATGACGCGACCCACATGGCGGGACATCATCCTCAGGGGCGCGCGGACGTTTCCCACGGTCCCGTGGGCGGCGGAGAGCCGCTGGCGGGCGAAGCCACTGACATTCTTCATCCTCAACGCCGGATTGGTGATCTTCGGCATCGGCGACGGTCTCCTTGTCGTTTCGAAGTTCGGCAATTCACCGTGGGCCGTGTTCCACCAGGGCTTATCGCAGCAATTGCACATCTCCTACGGCAACGCGTCGCTCCTCACAAGCTTCGCGATGCTCCTGCTCTGGATTCCATTGAAGGAGCGACCTGGGCTGGGAACCATCTGCAATGCGATCGTCATCGGGTATGCAACACAGGCGACGATGTGGCTGCTCGGTGATCAAACGTCACTGTTTGTACGCATCATGTGTCTCGTTTCCGGGCTTGCGATTGTCGGGCTCGGCATCGCGCTGTACATCACGACGAATCTTGGACCCGGTCCACGAGACGGCATCATGACGTCCATCCACGACAAGACCGGAATTCGCGTCGCAAGGGTCCGACTCTCCATCGAGGTGGCCGCGATGTTCGTGGGCTGGTTGCTCGGTGGAACCGTGGGTGTGGGCTCGGTCTTCTTTGCACTCTTCATTGGGCGCGCGATGGCGCTTTGGCTCGGCATCCTTGCTCGACTCACCCATACGCCGTGAGAGGATTCCCCGTATGACAACCGCGACCCTGCACACCACTCTTGGTGACATCACGATCAACCTCTTTCCTGACCACGCACCCAAGACGGTGGCGAATTTCGTCGGACTCGCAAACGGCACGAAGGAGTGGCAGGACCGTCGGACCCGTGCCACACGCAACGACGCGTTGTACACGAACGTCATCTTCCATCGCGTAATCCCCGGGTTCATGATCCAGGGCGGCGATCCAGAAGGAACCGGTATGGGAGGTCCTGGCTACAACTTCGCCGATGAATTCCATCCGGAGTTGACGTTTGACCGCCCGTATCTACTCGCCATGGCGAATGCCGGTCCGAACACCAATGGTTCGCAGTTCTTCATCACGGTTGCCCCGACAACCTGGTTGAACTTCAAGCACTCGATTTTCGGTGAAGTCGCTGACGAAGCCTCCCGCAAAGTGGTCGACGTGATCGCAGGAGTTGAAACCGGCCGACAGGACAAGCCAGTCGTCGACGTCGTGATCACGTCGATCACCATCAGCGAGTGACCTCCGAACCGACCTGTTTCCGTCACCCGGATCGGGTGACCTACATCCTGTGCCATCGTTGCGGGAACAGCATCTGTACCGATTGCATGATTCCTGCGCCAGTGGGCTTCCAGTGTCCTGACTGCGTGCGGAGCAATCGGGTGCTGGTGTTGCAGGACTTCGTGCCGCGTGCAACGTACGTGATCATTGCGATCTGCACGGTGTTGCAGGTGTTGCCCTGGATCGGTATCACCACATCGAACGGGTTCATCTACGACTTCAGTCTGTGGCCACGTGCCGTCGCTGCAGGTGAGTATGTGCGACTCTTCACCGCAATCTTCCTTCATGGCGGTTTCCTGCACCTGGGGATGAACATGTACATGCTGATGGTGCTCGGTCGTGATCTCGAACGCGCACTTGGTCGGTTGCGTTATGTGGTGTTATTCCTACTGTCCGGGCTTGGTGGAAGTGCCGCGTCGTATTGGTTCAATGCGGTCGACACCCCAAGCGTCGGCGCTTCGGGTGCGATCTTCGGTCTGTTCGCGGCAATCTTCATGTTCGGCCGGGAGCGGGGACTCAACACCCAGAACATCGTCGCCGTCGTGGGCTTGAACCTGCTCATCGGGTTCTTGGTTCCCGGCATCGACTGGCACGCCCACGTCGGGGGGCTGCTTGTCGGCGGGATCGCCGGCTGGGCACTTCTTCCACAGCGGGTGAAGTCCCTGCAATGGCTGATACCAGTTGTCCTTTTTGCGGCTTTTTGTGTGGCGATCAGTGTCAGAACGACCGCGCTTCAGGGGATCTTCTACTGAAAGTTATCCACAGGTCATCCCCAACTGGGGACGAATTACAGGAATGTAATTAGCGCCAGCGGGTTGAGAGTGCGAAGCCCACGCCGATGAAGCCGAAGCCGATTGCGACATTCCCGAGGTTCCCGATCGAGCGCATGAAACCGATGTCGTTGCCCGCGAGGTAGAAGACGACGATCCAGATGAGGCCGAACACAAGGCAGGCGACCATCGCCGGTGCCACCCATGGCTTCGGTCCGATGTGGACCGGCGTGGTTGAGCCTGCATGCTCGGCCGGGGTGTGGGACGACGTCTTCTTCTTGCGGCGCTTCGACACTGGCATTGCAGACTCCGGGGTTCGGGTGGTGGGCAAATGCTAACGGGTCCCGGCGTACCGTTGCGCCATGCGACGACCGACTCCGCTTCAGTGGGCCGTCACCGGGATTGCCCTGTTGGCGGGCTTCGGCATGGCAGTTTCCGCAATCGCGGCGCACGGTACCGATCTCCGCGGCGGGCGCTCCTCGACGTTGCACGACCTCGTCACTCGTCAGGCCGAGCAGCTGCAGCGGGACACGATTGCAGCGGAGAACCTACGCAAGGCCGTGAACAGACTGGCCGTGCGTATCGGTGGTGTGGACCTCACCACGTCGCGCGCAGACGTAGCGTCACTGACACCGATAGCCGGCCTGTCGGCCGTGCAGGGCCCGGGAATGGTGGTCACGCTGCGCGATGCACAGAAGCCACTGTCGGATGTGGACCCCGACATGCTGGTGATCCATCAACAGGATGTGCAGGCGGTCGTGAATGCCCTCTGGCGTGGTGGCGCAGAGGCGGTCATGGTCATGGATCAACGATTGATCGCAACGTCTGCAGTGAAGTGCGTCGGGAACACCTTGCTTCTGCAGGGAAAGGTGTACTCCCCGCCCTATGTGATTCAGGCGATCGGTGATGCGAAGCGACTGCAGAAGGCGTTGGATGCCGAAGCCGGTGTGCAGTTGCTCAAGGATCTGGCGCGGGTGTACGGCATCGGCTACAACGCAGCCGTCGCTGCAGAAATCGCGATGCCGGAGTACAACGGCACGATCGCTCTTCCCAATGCGCAGACGACGTAGGCTTTTCCCGTGACGCGCATCTTGGTAGTCGACAACTACGACTCGTTCGTGTTCAACATCGTGTCCTACCTCGTGCAACTCGGAGCAGAGGTTGATGTGCAGCGAAATGATGCAGTTGATATCGCCGCTGCACTTGCGTACGACGGCATTCTGATCTCACCCGGTCCGGGGACACCCGAGAATGCCGGCGTCAGCATGGAGCTCATCACGGCGGCGGCCGGCAAGAAGCCGGTGTTCGGCGTCTGTCTCGGGCATCAGGCCATCGCTGCGGTGTTCGGAGCGACGGTTGATCGTGCGCCCGAATTACTCCACGGCAAGACATCGGAAGTGCTGCATGGTGGCAAAGGTGTCTTCGAGGGCCTGAAGCAGCCGTTCACTGCCACTCGCTACCACTCACTCGCAATCGTTGATGGCACTGTTCCCGATGACCTCGAGGTGACGGCCCGCACCGATTCAGGCGTGATCATGGGCGTGAAGCACAAGCGCTACCAGGTCGAAGGCGTGCAGTTTCACCCCGAATCAGTGCTGACCGAGGGTGGTTACCGGATGCTCGCAAACTGGCTCGCTGCATGCGGGGACGCCGACGCGGTGCGCAAGTCCGAAGGCCTGCAGCCGGTCATTGAATCGAAGGACTAGCCCTGCGTTGAAACGGTGAGTGTCACCGTCGAACCGAGTGACACCGTGCTTCCGCCAGGGGGATCCTGCTTCAACACCGTTCCTTCGGCGACCGTCGTGTCGACAACTTTCACCGGGGTCCCCACATTGAGACCTGCATTCGCCAATTCCGCCTGCGCCTGGGTTGCCGGAAGCCCAACCACATTCGGCACCGTCAGATTGCCACTTGAAATCCAAATCGAGACCGAGGTACCGGGATCGACGAGCGTTCCCGCAACCGGATCACTTCGAAGCACGGTCCCAGGTGCCGCCTCCGCATCCTCCTGCTCCACCTTGCCGAGTGTGAGACCGGCCTTGGCGAGCAGAGCCTGCGCCTCATCGACGGTTGCAAGATCCGCGAGTGACGGCACCGCGACTTGGCCCGGACCCGAGCTGACGACGATATCGACAGTGCTGCCTTTCGAAACCAGCGTGTTCCGACTCGGTGATTGATTGATGATCGTGTCTTTGGGACGGTCGTTCGACGCCTGTGGTAGTTGGTCTCCGAGGACCAACCCGGTGTTCTCGAGCAACTTCACCGCTTGCGGAATCGTCAAACCGGCAAGGTCGGGCACGGATACCTGATCTGTGGGTGTCGGCGTGAAAATCTTGAGCAGAACGAACATCGCAGCAAGCACGACGACAACCACAGCGGTCAAGGAGCCCAACCAGATCGCGGTGCTTGTCCGCTCCTTCGTCGCAACCGCATTCACCGATGAATGCAGGGCCGGCATCGCAGTGGTTGCCGCATCCTGAAGCGGGATACGCGCAGTGACCGGATCTCCCTGCAGTGCACGTTCGACATCTGCCCGCATTTCCGCAGCCGATGCGTAGCGATTCTCGGGCTTCTTCGCGAGTGCGGTGAGCACGATCGCGTCAATCTCATGCGGTAGCGATGAATCGAAGGCCGATGGTGGTTGCGGGATCTCGGTGACGTGTTGGTATGCGATGGCGACAGGCGAGTCACCGGTGAAAGGCGGTCGACCGACGAGGAGTTCATAGAGTAGTGCACCGCACGAATACAGATCTGCGCGGGCATCGACGATCTCACCACGAGCCTGCTCGGGTGACAGATACTGCGCGGTGCCCAAGACCGCGGAAGTGTGGGTGACCGTCGCAGACGCATCTGCAAGTGCTCGCGCGATTCCGAAGTCCATCACTTTGATGTCACCGGTAGGTGTGACCATCACATTGCCGGGTTTGATGTCGCGGTGCACGATGCCGTGGCGGTGCGAGTAGTCGAGTGCAGCAAGAATGCCAGACGCGATATCCAGGGCCCGCTCAACAGTGAGCCGTCGCCCGGACCCGATGATCTGACGGAGGGTTTGACCCTCGACTCGTTCCATCACGATCCAGGGAACCCGAACTGCCGTCATGCCCTCTTCGGTGACATCCTCACCGGTGTCGTAGACGGCCACAATATTCGGATGATTGAGCGCTGCAGCTGCCTGGGCCTCACGTTCGAACCGCATGAGGAACGACTGGTCGCGTGCGAGATCAGCGCGAAGGACTTTGACAGCCACGGGTCGACCCAGCCGCACGTCAGTACCGGCATAGACCTCGGCCATTCCACCGCGACCGATGACGTCACCGAGTTGGTACCGACCACCGAGCAGGCGTCCTTCTGACACTGGAACTCCATTCGACGGGCTCATTCTGCCGCGTTGGCAGCGTCGCAGATTCGCGACGCATCAGGGATTTCGAAGAACTGCCTGGATCACGGCATTGGCGATCGGTCCCGCGAGGGCATTGCCCGATACCTCCGAGGCGCCGCCGCCGTTCTCGATGACGACTGCAACCGCGACGCCGGGAGCGAAGGCGGTGAACCATGCATGCGGTTTGCTCTTGGTTCCCGTCTCGGCAGTTCCCGTCTTGGCACCGACCCTGACACCGGTCACCCGCCCGTTGCTTGCGGTTCCTCGCTGCACCACCGACACCATCATTGCGGCAATCGTGCGAGCATCTGCCGTGGACAACGGCGTGCTGAATTCCTGCGGTGTCGTTCGATCGACCACGGAGAGATCCGGGCCGCGGACGTCCCGGATCAGATACGGCTGCATCAGCACACCGTCATTGGCGATGGCGGCTGACACGAGCGCCATTTGCAGTGCTGATGCTCGGACATCGAACTGTCCGATTGCCGACATTGCAGTCTGGGCGTCGTCAGGATTCGTCGGGAACCGACTTGCAGCAGCCACCATCGGCACCGTGAACGAGTGTTCGAAACCGAATTGCTCCGCCATCGATCGGAGCGCGTCGGTACCCACCTGATTGCCGAGCCACGCGAAGGCGGTGTTGCAGGAAACCTCGAGCGCGCGACGAAGCGTCAGCTTGCCACCGACTGCGCAGGCCCCACCCTGCCAGTTCCGGAGCAGCTTGCTGCTGCCGGGCAGTTGATAGGTCGCCGGGCCCGGAACCATCGAATCAGGCGTGAACCTCCCCGATGCGATTGCAGCGGCAGCGGTGATGAGTTTGAACGTCGAGCCCGGTGGGTAGTTCCTCGCGATCGCACGATTGAGCAACGGTTCCTGCTCGTTGGCCGTGAGTTCCTCGTAGGCAGTACGTACCGATGCCGGATCATTCGGCGCAAGTTGCTGTGGATCGAATGATGGCGTAGAGACCATGGCAAGTATTGCGCCTGACTTCGGATCGACAGCCACGACTGCACCCGCACGAGTGCCGAGCCCCTTGTATGCAGCGACCTGCGCATCCTTGTTGATGGTCAACCGCACCGCACCGCCCTCGGAGCGGCGGCCAGCGAACAGTTGCTGCACACGGTCGACGAAGAACCTCGAATCCGAGCCACTCAAGAGGTCGTTCGCAGATCGCTCGATGCCTGTTGCACCGTAGATGAGTGAATAGAAACCGGTGATGGGAGCGAAGAGTGGGCCCTCGGTGTACGAACGCTGGTAGAAGCTCTCACCAGCAGCCCGTGCTGAGGAAGCTACAGCTTCGGATCCGACGAGGATCGGACCGCGGCTTCGGTTGAACTGCTGCAGCAGCAGACGTGTATTGCCCTGCTGTAGTCGGAGGTTGTCCGCATCAAGCACTTGTACCCAAGTCAGGTTTGCGAGCAATGCGATGAGCAGTGCAGAGAAAACGGCGGCATAGCGGCGGACTTGGCGGTTCATGCCGCCTCCCGCATTCGCGCTGCAGTGTCGGAGATGCGGAGCAACAAACCGAGCGCTACCCAATTCGCTACAAGTGATGATCCACCAGCAGTGAGAAACGGAGTTGTGAGTCCGGTCAGCGGAATCAAACGCGTCACACCGCCGGCAACGATGAATGTCTGCAGCCCGAGCACCACCGCCAAACCTGCTGCGAGCAACTGCCCGAAACCATCACGAACCGAACCAGCGATGCGCAGACCTCGTTGCACGAGGACGGCGTAGAGCATGAGAATCGCAGCAAGGCCGATGAGACCGAGCTCCTCACCGAGTGCGGAGAGGATGAAATCACTCTTTGCGAATGGGACGAGATACGGGAATCCATCACCCAATCCGGTGCCGAACATGCCGCCGGATGCCAGTCCGTAGAGGCTCTGCACAACTTGGTATCCCTGCCCATCGGCGTATGCAAACGGATCCAGCCATACCTGTACCCGTACTCGGACATGTCCGAACAGGAAATAGGCGACCGTCGCGCCGAACAGGAAGAGTGCTGCACCGAGTGCCAACCAGGTTCGCTGTCCGGTTGCGAAGTACAGCACTGAAACGAAGAGACCGAAGAACAACAAGGACGTACCAAGGTCTCGTTGGAACACAAGGATGGCAACGGAGATCAGCCAGCACACGAGGATCGGTCCGAGGTCCCGGGGGCGTGGAAATCCGATTCCGAAGGTTCGGATGCGGATCAATGCCAGCGAATCCCGCTTCAGCACGAGAAAGCCTGCGAAGAAGACTGCGAGCAAGAGTTTGGCGAATTCCCCGGGTTGGAAGGAAAGAACTCCGACACGGACCCAGAGGCGTGCTCCATTGATGGATGCGCCCACGATTGGCAGGAGTGGCATGAGGAGCAACACGACGCCTGCAAGCATTGAGGTGTAGGTGTATCGCTGCAGCTGACGATGATCGCGTACCGCCAGAAGTATGAGCAGCAGCAGCGAGAGACCCAGCAACGTCCATGCCGATTGTGTCGAGAACGTTGATTCCGGTGGAGCAACACCTTGGCGTGCTGCGCGCTGCACGTCGGCGATGTCGAGTCGGTGGATCATGGTGAGACCGAGCAGGTTCAACAATGTCGCAGTCGGCAGTATCAATTCATCTGCAGCAGGGGCGAATCGACGGATCCCTGCATGCGTCAGAAGGGCAACCGCGCACACCACTGCGAACAACACCACTGAACCGGTGTCATTGACGTCGGTGTTCACTCGGGCGATGAAGAAGGCCAGTACTCCGATTGTGATCGCTGCAAGAGTGAGCAGCGCCTCGGACCTGCGACTCATCACGGACAGCCGGGAGTGCTCGGGTGCACCCTGCAGGTGGCTGCCTGCGACTCGATGCGGAGCACGATGGTGTTCGCGGCCTCCAGTGATGATGCCGAGATGCCGGACTCCACGAGATGTCGATCGAACTGCGGCAGATCCGCGGTGTCGATGTTCGTGAGTCGCTCGAGCCGTGAGAGTGAAAGTGGTCCGAGTGACTGCGGCACTCCTTGGTACACAGCCACTTTGCCGTCAAGAGCCGTGACGAAGTACTGGTTCGCCGTCCAGCGGACGAACAGCATGAGCAGTGCAACTCCGACAGCAACTCCGGCAATGAACCACCGGGTCCCGCCCTTCACAACGTCGAATCCGGTGTGCGGTCTTGGTCCATCAACGGGAAGTGGCATCGAGCCGAGGTCCTCACGTACTTCGGCCGCGCGCGCCGCACCGATCAGCACGGCATCCTGTTGCTCATCCGCATCAGTCACATCGGCAACGATGACCGACACGTTGTCCGGGGCACCTGCAGCGAGTGTGTAATCGATGAGCGTCGCTGCTGCATAGGTCGGATCGCCTTGACCCAGGATCTCCCGGATCGAGCTATCGGTGAGCACGGTGTTCAGTCCATCGCTACACACCAGATAGCGGTCGCCGATACGGAGGTCGTTGGTGAGGACATCGAGTTCGAGTTCATGGATGCCATCGATCGTTCGGAGGAGGAGATTCCGACGCGGATGCAACATCGCCTGCGCTGGATCGAGTTTTCCGCTGTCAACCAACGCTTGCACATATGTGTGATCTTTTGTGAGTTGGGTGAGTTTTCCCTCGCGCAGACGGTACGCACGAGAATCCCCCACATGTGCGATAACCAGTGAATTCTCGAGCGAGCCGAGCATCGTGAAGGTGGTCCCCATACCGCGACGATCCGGCTGCTCTGCAACGAGATCACCGATCCGACTATGGGCGGAATCGAGTTTGTTGCGTACCCATCGTTCGAAATCTGCAACCGATGTGGGTCGATCACTCACGTCAGCACAGACGGCTGCAACGACTGCGGCACTCGCAAGTTCGCCTGCTGCATGACCACCCATGCCATCGGCGACCACCAGCATGCGGGCGTCCGCGTAACCAGAGTCTTCGTTGCCTGTGCGGATAACACCGACATGTGAAGTCGCGGCATGGCGAAAAGAGGTCATGTCCGCACCTCCAATTCAGTCTTGCCGATCCGTATGCGCTGACCGGAGTGGAGCAAGGTTGCACCTGTAATGCGCCTGCGATCAACCCAGGTGCCGTTCGTCGAACCCAGATCCTCGACGACCCAGCCCCGTTCACGCGGGACGATGCGCGCGTGGTGTGTCGATGTGTAGTCATCGTCGAGCACGACGACGTTGTCCTCGCTCCGACCGAACGTGATTGGCGATGTACCGAGTTCCAGTTTTCGCTGCTCACCGTTTGACGTCGTGATGACGATGTGCGAACCCCGGCGACGACTCCGAGGAGTCCGTTCCATTTTGGCGATTCGTTGCGGACGTGCAGTTCTGGATGTCTGCAGGAGATCACGGCGAAGCGTGCTCAGTACTCCGAGCACAAACATCCACATTGCCGCAAGGAGACCCAGGCGAAGGAGTGTCAGTGTGAGTTCGGACAAGCGTCACTTCACATGAAACTGAATGGTTGCAGATCCGATCTTGATCTCGGTGTCGCGATCCAACTCAACTTCGGTGATGCGCTCCCGGCCGATCCATGTTCCGTTCGTGGAATTGAGATCGCGAAGCACGATAGGCGTGGAAAGGATGATCTCAGCGTGGTGACGTGACACCCCGGAGTCATCGATTCTGATATCCGCATCCGTGCCCCGTCCGATCTTTGTCGAATGACGAGTGAGCGGATGGACGATGCCGTCATGCGTGATGCGCGGTCCCCTGCGAGTCGCGTCGTCAGGTTGCGTTCCGTCGTCGCGAGCCTCCGCACGGATGCGGAAGAGTCCGGTGTCCAGGGATGGATCCTCGGTGAACATGAGCGCCACACCACCGAGCAGCATGTAGTGCTGCTGTGTCGCGTGTTCCTTCACAACATCGACAAGTTCGGACCGCAGGGGTGCCTCGAATGCCATCAATCGCTCGAAGTCGCGACTGGAAAAATCAATCGTGAAGATATTGGGGACGACATTCCGTCCGGCGCCGATCACGACTGCTCGGTCATCGAGTTCCCGTTGGAGGGCCGCAGCGACTTCCACCGGCTGCACCTCTGCTTTGAAGGCCTTCGCAAAAGCGCCGTTCACAAGTCGGTCGAGGCGCTGCTCGAACTTGTCCAGGAGTGCTGCCACGAAACGTAATGCTAGTCCGTGCGTTGCGTCCGCATACGCAAGAATGCGCGCATGAACACCGATGTGCTGATCGTTGGTGCGGGTCCGGCCGGTTCAGCCGCCGCTACCTGGGCGGCACGTGCAGGATTCGATGTGCTCCTCGTGGACGCGGTGGAATTCCCACGGGACAAGACCTGCGGAGATGGGCTCACACCGCGTGCCATCGCCGAACTGCATGCACTCGGAATGGACACCTGGCTTGCGGGACGGCCGCGCAACAACGGCGTGCGCATGCTCGGATTCGGTGGTGCGCACGAGTTGGCGTGGAAAGGTCCACAACTACCGAATTGGGGCAGCGCCGCACCGCGAATGGAACTCGATGACGCAATCAGGCAGACCGCAATTGCCGCCGGCGCCCAGTTCTGTGGGGGTATGCGCGCACGTGGCGTCGAACTCGGCAGCGTCGGCAACGTCACCAGCGTCGTCTTCGACGCGGATGGTCATGAGGAGCGAATTCAGTGCAGGAGGCTGATCGTCGCCGATGGAGTCCGATCGCAACTCGGTCGCGTCCTCGGCCGGCAGTGGCATCGGGACACAGTGTTCGGCGTCGCGGCCCGCGCATATGTCGCAAGTGCGCGTCATGACGACCCGTGGATCACATCCCACCTCGAACTGCGGGACGAAGCACAGCAGTTGCTCTCCGGATACGGCTGGATCTTTCCGCTCGGTGATGGTCACGTGAACATCGGCGTGGGAACGTTGGCAACGCAACGGCGTCCAGCCGATGTGAAACTCCGTGAGGTTCTCAACCTGTATGTCGCACAACAACGTGATGAATGGCAGATCAACGAACACATCCGGATGTATGCCTCGGCGATGCTGCCGATGGGTGGCGCAGTCTCGAATGTCTCCGGTACCAATTGGATGTTGATCGGCGATGCGGCTGCATGTGTGAATCCACTCAACGGTGAAGGCATCGACTACGGCCTCGAAACCGGTCGTCTCGCGGTGCAGATCCTCGGGGAACCGGATTACTCGGATGCATGGCGGGTAACACTGCAATCACACTACGGCGACGCTTTCTCAATTGCCCGGAGACTCGGAAGCCTGCTTACACTGCCGCGGTTCCTTCCGATTTTCGGTCCGGTCGGAATGCAATCGTCGAACATCATGGCAGTAGCGCTGCGCATCATGGGCAACCTCATCACTGCGGAAGACCGTGACCTGACAGCTCGGATGTGGCGTGCAGCAGGCCAACTCTCGCAAGTGATCGATGCTAGGAAGCCTTGGAGTTAGCCTTCCTGCGCAGGTAGCGGTGTCGCACTGTGACGTAGGCGAGGCCGAGCATGATGAGAATTGATGTGTTCGAATGGCTGAGGAATGAATTCTCGGCGAAGATCAGAAACGATCCGGCAGTGATGCCGACCGCTGCGAACACCAGCAGGCGGGTGGATCCGATGTACTTCGGATGCCGCCAGTGCACGGGAAGATCAGCCGTGAAGAGCGATGTGGTCATTGCGACAGCGGCACCGAGCAGGTAACCCACAATCAGATCTGAAACCCAATGGGTGTCACGGGCCCATGAACTCACTGCAACAACGAGGCAGACGAGCAGGATGAGTGCACTGACGACATAACGCCACCGCACCCGCGAGGCGAACATCGCCATCATGCCCAGCGCGGCAGCGCACCCGAGGTTGGCGGTGTGGCCGGACGGAAATGCACCCAACCCGAGCCAATCTGTGTTGAAGAACTCCGGACCCGCCTGCCGCGGCGTCGGGCGGAAGGTCAGGAGCTTGATCACACCGGTTGCAGCGTTCGTGGCGATCAGCGCCCAGACAGCGGTGATCGGCGGATGCAGGTCGTGTCGACGCACCGCCAACCACAGGCCGGCAGCGAGGGTGGTCGGGTACACGAGACTTCGCAATCCGGGTTTCTCTGTGATCCGCGCAATTTCGTTGATCCGTGGGTTCGTGTGCCACATGCCAAGAACGAAGTGTTGGTCGAGTGGATTCAGCACTCCGGTGACGAGGATCAGTGTGTAGACCGTGAATGCAATCCACATCCACCGTGTGTACCGGATGAGTCGTAAGCGTTGCGATGGCCGAAGAACGACATATGGGTGTCTTTCGAGGGGCGGCTCTTGCATCAACCCTCCTCCGGTCATAACTCGCGAGATTCTACGCCGAATGAACTGCACTACTCTCGGGCTATGCGATACCTCGTTGCCGTTATCGATGACCGCACCGGATTCTCCACACCCGAAGAGGCTGCTGCCATCGATGCCTTCAACGAGAAGCTCGAAGCAGGTGGGCATCGAGTGATGGCAGCGGGCATCGTTGCTCCACGTGATGCCGTACTGATTGACAACCGCAGCGGTGCCGGCATTGTCTCGCGAGGACCACTCGTCGATACACCGGAATACATGTCGGGGTTCTGGATCATCGAAGCTGCGAGTGATGACGAAGCACATGCACTTGCTGCCGAGGGTTCAAGTGCCTGCAATCGGAAAGTGGAAGTCCGCGCATTCCTTCGATAGTGGCGGCAGTCGAGCGCTTCAGTGCTTGGCTTGCGCCGTCTCCTGTTCGGGGTCCGGCATGATCGCCCGTATTTCCTGCGCACATCTGCAGGCCTCTGCGATCCGTGACGCCCATCTGAGTGCGTCGGATTCGGACTCCACGTCCAGCACTGTGAAGCCGCCGATGTGCACCGGGCTTTCCCGGAGTGCACCTGGGGTCACCGAACCATCCGTACCCACAACGCGGGGTGCATAACCGAGGAATCCACCGCCCACGATCCAGACTCCTGCAGCGATCGCGTCGTGCATCACCTTGTGCGCGGCTGCGGCTACGTCCGGCAAGTCCTCGGGCGGGAACTGCATGTCCCCGTCGTTGAAGGAGATGAAGTACCGAGCCATCGGATCTTCCCATCCACTTCTTGTGCGCGAGAGGGGAGTTGAACCCCTACACCCTTGCGAGTACTGGCACCTGAAGCCAGCGCGTCTGCCTATTCCGCCACTCGCGCTCGTGATTGCCGAAGCAACCGCGCCCGAAGGCTACCCCACCCCTTCACAAGGCGGGAAATGCGAGGATGGGCAGGTGAATCTGCAGCCGCTGCGGGAGCTTCTCGGTGCTCGACTCCAGACCGATCCTGCTGTCTGCGAGGGATTCGGAATCGACTGGACTGGGCGATACCGCGGTGAGGTGCTTGCGGTTGCCCGTCCGGAATCAACCGATGAAGTTGCCGCAGTGCTGCGAATCTGCAACGACCTTGGAATTCCGGTTGTGCCACAGGGCGGCAACACCGGACTGGTCGGTGGTTCCATTCCGCAACAGCGGCCCGCGATCGTGCTGAGCACACGTGCCCTGCGCATGGTCGGCGCTGTCGACCCGGTTTCGCAGCAGATCACAGTTGGAGCCGGTGTCACACTCGCGGAGGTTCAAACACTCGCTCTTGGTGCAGGATTCGAGTATGGCATCGATCTCGGTGCGCGCGAGAGTGCCACGATTGGGGGAACAGTCGCGACGAATGCCGGGGGCGTCAACGTCATCGCATACGGAATGACCCGTAAGCAGGTCGTCGGCATTGAGGCCGTGCTTCCCAACGGCGATGTCCTGAGCTCACTGCGCGGGCTTGCCAAGGACAACACCGGCTACGACATCTCTCAACTCATGTGTGGCTCCGAAGGCACGCTCGGCGTGATCACCAAGGTTCGGTTGCAGCTGCAGCGGCCATGGGGCGACACCACAACCACGATGATCGGTGTGCAGTCGTACGCTGCAGCGATCGAGCTCGTGCGAAGACTTGCGTTGACGGCTCGCATCAAGGCGGCTGAGGTCTTCGACTGGTTCGGACTTGAACTTGCGATGCGGCATCTCGGAATTGCTTCCCCTCTTGCACAACGGACTCCGCTGGTGCTCCTCGTCGAATTCTCGGGTGACGCCGAGCTGCCGGACCCGGCCATTGTCGCGACTGATCCCAGAGACCGTCTTCGTCTGTGGAACCTTCGCGAATCACTGCCTGAGCTCGTATCTCGCGAGGGTCTTACGCACAAGCTTGATATTGCAGTCACGCCCGCAGCCTTGGACACCTTTGCCGAACGGGCGCATGCGATTCTGCGCAACAGTGCTGTGACCTGCCGCCTGCTGTTCGGGCATCTCCTCGATGGCAATCTGCATGTGTCCTTCGTCGGACCCACAGCAGCTGATGCGGCAATCGAGACCGAACTCCTTGCGCTCGTTGCAGACCTCAAGGGCACCATCAGCGCCGAGCACGGGATTGGGACGCAGAAGGTGCAAGCGCTGCACCTCGTGCGCAGTGCGCAGGAGATCGCGACGATGCGGGCGATCAAGTCGGCCCTCGATCCACACAACATCATGAATCCGGGAGTGCTGTTCGCATGACCTTTGTCTACGCCCATCGTGGTGCTTCTGCCGCTTTCCCGGAACACAGCCTTCCGGCCTACGAAGAAGCGCTGCGATGTGGTGCCGACGGTGTCGAGTGCGACATCCGGCTCACAGCAGATGGCGTTGCCGTGCTGTGGCACGACGACACCGTCGACCGCTGCAGCGACGGAACAGGACGCATTTCGGGTATGACCCTGTCGCAGTTGCGAACACTGGATGTCTACAACTGGCGTGCTGACGTGCCGCCGAGCAACGAGACGAGAATCATGACCCTCGAGGAGTTGCTCGAACTCACGACGTCACACTCCGCATTGGTGCGTCTCGCGATCGAGACGAAGCATCCCGTGCGAACCGGTGGCGCGATCGAGCGCGAGTTGGCCAGGCTGCTCAAGCGATTCGGGATCGCGGACGATCGGGAACGGGTCATGACGATGTCGTTCAGTCGGCGGGCCGTAGCGCGGGCCGCCTCACTCTTGCCAGCCCTCGACCACGTGTATCTCGTCGAGCGACGGGACTGCTTCGTTCGGAATGCGCACACGCCGAACGGCGCGACGTTCATGGGCCCGGATGTGCAGTTCGTGCTCGACGATCCGGCGCTGGTTGAGCGCTCACACGAAAACGGGACAAAGGTGTACGTCTGGACTGTCGACGACCCGGCAGTGGCTGCCCGGTGCCGGGAGCTGGGCGTCGACGCCCTTGCTACCAACCGTCCGGCCGAAATCTGACCCTGAAAAGCCCACGACCGCCGTCGACGGGGGATGCGACAGCGGTCGGGTAGGTGCAAAGGTAGGTTGAGACGCGCACTCGGGCAACGTGAATCGCTTAGAAAACCCTGATATTAAAGCAAACTTTACCTACGAGAGACATTGCAGAGTTTGCCGCGATGTATTGGTCAGATTAGGCCCTCGGCGATCAGCCAGGCGCCGAACAGGAAGAACAGGATCGATGCCCCTGTCTTGATGAGTCGCTCCGGCAGGTGGCGGCCGAGCATGTTGCCCACCGCGATTGCCAGGGCGTCTGCCGCGACCATGCCGAGTGTCGAGCCGAGCCAGATGCCGAACCACGGCTGGTTCGTCGCCAATGTGATGGTGGCGAGCATCGTCTTGTCGCCCAACTCCGCGAGGAAGAACGCACCGGCAACTGCGAAGAACGCGGAACGGGTGCTTCGCTCGGCCTTGGACGCCTCATCCTCACTCAACTCGTCACCACGTAGCGTCCAGAACCCGAACCCGAAAAAGGCCAGTCCTGCAACAACATTGATCACGTTCGTAGGAAGTGCTCCTCCGACGAATCCGCCGACCGCAACTGACACCAGATGCACGACCGCAGTCGCAGCAGTGATCGCACCGACGACGGTCCAGAACTTGTAGCGGGTTGCGAACGTCATCGCCATCAACTGCGACTTGTCCCCGAGTTCGGCGACGAAGATGACGCCGAAACTGAGCAGGAATGCGTACATGTGGCTCCTTCGGGCGTAACCCTACTGAAGGGCTCGCGTAGGCTTTCGCCCATGTCCCAGACGGATCAGCTGGTTGCGGCGCTCGCCGCAGTTGCAGGTGTTGCACTTCTGCTTGCCGTCATTGCGCAGGTCCGACTGAGCAAGGTGCGGAAGGATCTCTTGCTGGCGCGTGGTCGTGATGGCGAAGCATCATTCGTCGAAGCGGTGGCGGAACATGTTCGCCAGACCAAGCAGCTGCAATCCGACGTAGAGAAAGTGCAGGCCCAACTCGCAATCGCCCAGCGGGATGTGAGTGCCGCCCTTCGACATGTATCCGTTGTGCGCTTCGACGCGTTCGGCGACATGGGCGGCCGCCTTTCGTTCACAACCGCTCTCCTCGACGACAACGGTGATGGCCTGCTCTTGACATCGATCCATGGTCATACCGAATCACGTATGTACTTGAAGACGGTCGTCAACCGAAAAGTCGATGGCCGCATATCTTCCGAAGAAGAGGAAGCAATTGCACACGCCAAGCCGGTGAGTGACTGATGACCCGCATCGGATTCCTCGGCCCACGCGGAACGTTCACTGAAGCAGCGCTGCGTTCCATGGATGCAGCACGCGATGGTGAACTCGTCGAATTCAAGACAGTTGGACTCGCACTGAATGCTGTGCGAAATGGAGACGTCGATTCCGCACTCGTTCCGTTCGAGAACTCGGTCGAAGGCTCCGTCTCTGCGACGCTCGACGAACTCTCGTACGGACAGCCACTCGTCATCATCGACGAAGTCGCATGGAAGGTCGAGTTCGCCCTGATGGCGCGTCCGGGGACGAAGTTGGATGACATCGTCCTGTACACCACCCACCCGCACGCCTATGCGCAATGCCGCGACTGGTTGGCGAACGCGCTACCGAACGCGCACTACGCGGCTGCATTGTCGACGGCGGCGGGCGCTGAGGATGTCGCGGATCCGGCATCGCGATTCCAGGCCGCAATCGCTCCTCGCCTGGCTGCGGAGCACTACGGATTGGATGTACTGGCGGACAACATTGGTGACAACGATGCAGCCCACACACGATTCGTATTGATTGGCCCCACGCAGCAGCCTGCTCCTGCTACCGGCGCTGATTGCACGACACTCACCATCTTCATCAGGCAGGACCATGCAGGGGCACTGCTGGAGATCCTCAATGAGTTCGCGGTGCGCGGCATCAACCTGACGCGAATCGAATCCCGTCCGACGAAGAAGCAACTCGGCGACTACTTCTTCTCACTCGACATCCAAGGGCATATCAACGAGGCGCGGGTCGGGGAGGCGCTGGCAGGACTGCAACGCATCTGCCTCGAGGTGCGATACTTGGGCTCTTACCCACGGCATGATGGAAGAGCGAATCTGGCGCCGATCACAACGTCTGATGCAGCCTTTGCGGAATCGTCGGAGTGGCTGCGAAATCTTCGCGCGACCGGACGCTCGAACTAGCGAACGAGTTCGTATCCTGCTTCATCAACTGCTGCGGCAACGTCATCAACACTGAGTGCACCTGCGGACTCCACGGTGACAACCCCGGTCTCCACTGAAACCTGTACGTCGTTGACTCCTGCGAGCTTCTTGATTTCGGTGGTGACGGCCTGCGCACAATGACCGCACGTCATACCCTGAACATTGAATTCGGTATTGATCATGCTGTCACCTTACGTCGTGCTGCGGTTTCGACCAAAGCCTTCATCACGTCACCGAGACCGAGTCCGGCAGCTTCGACTGCAAGTGGAAACAGTGACGTTTCAGTCATTCCCGGTGCAACGTTGACCTCCAGGAACCAGATGTCACCGTTCGCGTCGACGATGAGATCGCTACGGGACAGGTCGCGCAGACCGAGGGCCATGTGCGCGTCGATCGCAACCTTGGCGGCCGCTGCCGCAGTGCCTGCTTCGAGCCGGGCGGGTGCGAAGAACTCGGTTGTTCCTGCGGTGTATCGCGCCGCATAGTCGTAGAAGCCGCCGTCAGGCACGATCTCGACAGCCGGAAGTGCTTCGGGCACCCCATCGCGCTCGATGACGGAGACCGCAATCTCGGTGCCATCGATGAATTGCTCGACAAGTGCGACATCCCCGTATGCGAACGAAGCAACCAGCGCCGCTGGCAGTTCGCGGATGTCCCGCACGACAGTTGCGCCGAGGCTGGAGCCACTCTTGGTCGGCTTCACGATCGCCGGAAGTCCGACTTTCTCTGCGACTGCCTTGATGACCGCGTCTGCACCGAGTTCACGAAATGTCGAGTGGGGGAGTGCAACCGACTTCGGAGTTCTGATGCCGGCTGCATGGGCGACCGCCTTGGCGATCGGCTTGTCGAATGCGATCCGGCATGCATCCGGCCGTGAGCCGACATACGCGACGTGAAGCGCTTCGAGCACGTCTCGCAGTGAACCGTCTTCCCCGTTCGTTCCATGCAGCAAGGGGACGACGACGCTGGGGGCCTCGATCTCCCATTGTCCGAGCAGTTTGGCGTCGACGTCGCTTACCGTGACGGGGATGCCGAGGTCCCGGAGCGACTCGGCGATTCGACGGCCGGAACGCAACGACACATCGCGCTCATGGGAAAGGCCACCGGCAAGGATGACGATGTTCATTGCATGTCCGGAGCGGGTGTGTTGGCACCGAAGGTCGGCATCGGCGTGTGCGGCATCGCGTCCGGCCCGAACGTCTCGAGCAGCTCGAGTTCCGTCTTGATGACGCCGGCAAGGCGAGCGACACCTTCCTTGATCCGCTCCGGCGTCGGGTAGCAGTACGACAGGCGCATCTCGCTGCGGCCTTCGCCGTTGACATAGAAACCGGTGCCGGGAACGTAGGCCACAAGTGCGGTGACGGCGCGCGGCAGCATCGCCTTGGCGTCAACGCCTTCGGGAAGTGTGAGCCACGAATAGAACCCACCCGTCGGTTTCGTCCAGGTGGTGCCTGTCGGCATCAAGGCCTCCATCGAGTCGAGCAGTGCATCACGACGCTCGTGGTACACCTCGCGGAAACTCTTGATCTGTTCCTTCCACGGCTGCGTTGCGAGATAGCGGGAAACCGTCATCTGCGTGAAGTTGCTCGGGCAGAGAATCGCGGACTCCGCAGCAATCACCAACTTCTCGCGGATTGCATGCGGCGCAAGCGCCCATCCGACGCGAAGTCCGGATGCGATCGTCTTCGAGAACGAACCGAGGTAGACCACATGCTCGGCGTCGTCGGCGCGGATAGCACGCGGCGTCTGCCCGTCGAAACCAAGAAGTCCGTACGGGTCATCCTCGAGCAGCAAGATGTGCTCACGTTTGGCGATATCGAGAATCTGTTGACGTCGTTCAGGTCCTTGCGAGATTCCACCCGGGTTGTGGTACGACGGAATCGTGTACAGGAGCTTGATGTTCTTCCCCTGTGCACGCACGGCAGTAATGGTCTCCTGCAGCGCGTCTGGGTTCAGCCCCTCGTCATCCATCGCAACATGCACGACGTCTGCTTCATACGCACGGAACACACCAAGTGCGCCGACATACGACGGCGCTTCGACGAGGACGACATCACCGGGATTGCAGAAGACGCGCACCATCAGGTCGAGCGCCATCTGCGAACCGGCGGTGACGACGATGTCGTCCGGATGCGCGTGGATGCCCACGAGGGACATAACTTCGGTTATCTGCTCGCGCAGCACGGGATCGCCTTGGCCGGAGCCGTACTGAAGGGCAACCGCACCCTGCTCCTTGATCATCCGCTGAACAGTGTCGGCCAACTGCTCCATAGGAAGCGCATTCACGTACGGCATGCCACCGGCGAGGCTCACCACCTCGGGGCGGGACGCGACTGCGAACAGTGAACGGATCTCGGAAACCGTCATGCTGGAGGTGCGGGCGGCATACGAATCCACCCAGGGATCGAGTCGTGAACCGACGATTCGCGTCATTGCCGCACCTCCTTCGAGGTGCAAAGTCTCCCCTATCCGCGCACGTCGCGCCGAATCGGGGTCAGACGGGTGTGAAGAAGGCGACGATCCCGCTTGCGATCGACTCTGCAAGGTCGTCGATGAATACCGGGTCCGCCCAGCGAGCCGCATCCGCGGGATTCGAGAGGTAGCCGGCCTCGATCCACACGGTTGGCATCTTCGTGAGTCGCAGGAGTTCCCAGGTCTTGTGCTGGACGCGGCAATCGTCGAGATCAGTCGCGTTGAGAATCGCGGAATGGATCCGTCGCGCTGCGCGCTCACCTGAATGCGACCAACCACCATCTTTGGCCACGCCGTAGTGGAAGCATGCGACGCCGGCGGCCCGTGGGCTTTCGCAGGCATCGATGTGCAGCGACAGGAGCAAGTCGGCCTTGGTTTCGTTCGCGAAGTTGGCACGCTCGACATCCGTCAGTGACGGTACAGGTCCATGTGCTGCGCGGGTGAGGAGAACGGTTGTTCCGAGTGCCGCAAGCCGTCCTTCGATGCGGGCCACCAGGTCTCCGACCAACTCCGCTTCGCACAACGAGCCGACACAGTGCCCGCGATCATCACCACCATGCGCCGCATCGAGCACGATCACCTTGTCGCTGATACCGGTGCGCAATGAGTCGAGCAGCACATGTTGACGAAGACGTTCCGGTTCGCCGCCGATGACGGAGCGGGACAGTCGATCAAGTGCTCGGAAGGTTTCAACGCCGGCAGTGCCATCTGCACTGACGCCGACACCGCGCTGGAAGTCGCGCAAGGCCAGGTCGGTCTGCTGCCCGAAGATGCCGTCAATGCGGCCGGCGTCGAACCCGAGATGTGTCAGACGTCGTTGCAGAGTTGCGACGTCATCACCGCGCATGAGATGACCGGGTGTGAAGGAAAGCGCCCGATCACCGAGTTGCCAGCGCGCCTCTTCGAGGTGGCGCAGTGTGTGCGAACCGACGACACCGTCGACAGTGAGCCCTCGCTGTTGTTGGAACGAACGAACTGCGGCGTCGATTTCGGTATCGAAGTCGTCCTTCCCGGGGCTGTTTCGGATCAGCCCGAGGCGATCAAGCCGTGCCCGGAGTTCTGCGATCTCCGGACCGCAGTCACCAAGGCGCAGGGCCGGTGACATTGCCTACAGGTACGCGGCGAGGTCTGCCAGCAGAGCAGCCTTCGGCTTCGCGCCGATGATCTGCTTCACGAGCTGGCCCTTGACGTAGACGTTCATCGTAGGAATCGAGGTGACACGGGCGGCCGCGGCCTGCACCGGGTTCTCGTCGACATTGAGCTTCACGATCTTGATCTGCGGATTCGCGCCCGCGATCTCTTCGAGAATTGGAGCAACCAATTTGCAAGGACCGCACCATTCGGCCCAGAAATCGACGACCACCGGCTTCTCGCTGTTGAGAACTTCGGCATCGAATGTGCTGTCGGTGACGATGACTGTGGCACCCATGTTGCTCCTTTGGTATTACCCGAATCGTACTGGTCAGTGCTTGGCCGCAAGCCAGCGCTCGGCGTCGAGCGCGGCGGCACAGCCGGATCCTGCGGCGGTGATTGCCTGACGGTACGTGTGGTCGACAAGGTCACCGGCTGCGAAGACGCCGTCGATCGAGGTGTGCGTGGAACGGCCCCGCACGATCACATATCCAGCCGCATCGATGTCGAGTTGCTCCTTGAACAGTTCGCTGCGCGGATCGTGTCCGATGGCCACGAAAACGCCGGTGACGTCGAGCGTGCGCTGGGCGCCGGTCTGCGTGTCCTCGACGCGGAGCCCGTTCACCTGATCGTCACCGAGTACATCGACGACCTTGGTGTTCCACACGAATTCGATCTTCGGATCGTTGTGCGCACGTTCGACCATGATCCGCGATGCACGCAGTTCGTCACGACGATGGACGAGGTAGACCTTCTCGGCGAACCGGGTGAGGAACGTTGCCTCCTCGACGGCGGAATCGCCGCCACCGATCACGGCGATTGTCTGACCTCGGAAAAAGAAACCATCACACGTTGCGCACCAGGAGACACCGTGACCGGAGAGGCGCTTCTCGTTCGGCACGTTCAGTTCCCGGTATGCGGAGCCGGTGGCGAGGATCACAGCCTTCGCCTGATGTTGATTGCCACTGCCGTCGACAACTGTCTTCACATCGCCTTTCAGGTCGACGGACACGATGTCGTCGGTGATGAGTTCGGCGCCGAACCGGAGTGCTTGCGCTCGCATGTTCTCCATGAGTTGCGGACCCAGGATGCCGTGCTCGAAGCCGGGGAAGTTCTCAACCTCGGTCGTGTTCATCAAGGCCCCGCCGGCCGTCACAGCACCCTCGAAAACAAGCGGCTTCAGTTGTGCACGTGCCGCGTACACGGCGGCGGTGTAGCCCGATGGGCCGGAGCCGATGATGATGACGTCGCGCACGGTTTCTCCTTGTTCTGTGCAGACGAAACCCTATTGGGTTGCTGCTTATTCCCCGCGACGCCGCAGCAGGCCGTAGGCGGTCTTCACATCTTCGACATGCAGTAGCCGTGCCACTACGAGGTAGCCGCCGAGGACCACCATCGACACAAGTCCTGCGAGGAGCAGCAACTGGATTCGTGATGCCGCGTCGAGGATGTCGGCAAGCATTTCCCGGACGATGAACCCGAGTACGACTCCGGCGGTAGCGGCGATGCCAGTGCGCACGAGTGCCTGAACCGTGCGCGATGTGTCGAGTGTTCCGAGTCGGCGTTCGAGGAATGGCCATGCCACCAGCAGTGCGATCCAGTAGGCGGCCACATAGGCAACGGCAAGGGACTGCACTTTGAATCCCAAGGGAACTGCGTTGAAGAACGGAATCGAGAGCCCAAGATTCACCGCGTTGATGAGCAGTGTGATGAAGAACGGTGCCTTTGTGTCCTCCAGCGCATACCAACCCCGGAAAAGCAGATAGATGAGGGTGAACGGCAACAGCCCGAGCGCGAACACCTGTACGACGTTGCCGGTGATCTCCGCCGATGCTCTTGTTGCTGCGCCGAAACCGAACAACACGGTGGTCAATTGCGGTGCCACGATGACGAGCACCCCGGCGATGGGAAGGATCAGTGCTCCGATCATGCGGATGCCCCGCCCCAATCGTTCGCCAACTTCTTCGAGCGCGCCGTCATGCGCAATCCTGCTCAATTGCGGCAGGAGTGCGGTCACCAGTGAAACCGTGATCACCGAATGGGGCAGCATGAAGACGAGATGTGCCTTCTGGTACGTCGTGAGTCCGGCCGCCGCTGCACCCTGGGCGATGGCCTGCACGTTCGCGTTCGTCGCCAAGCGGGTGACGACGACGTACGCAAGCTGGTTGACCATCACGAGGGCAAGCGTCCACAGTGCCAAGGTGCCGGCTTTACCGAGGCCCTGACCCTTGAGGTCGAACCGTGGCCGGTAGACATACCCGGCGCGACGCAGCATCGGCAGCAGGATGAGGGCCTGCGCAATCACACCGAGCGTGGTCCCCGCACCGAGTACTGCCACCTGCGTCGGACCGAGCGTTGCGTTGGCGACGTCCGACGCAGTGGTCATCGAGATGAAGACGCCGAAGGTCACAATGGCGACAACATTGTTGATGATCGGTGCGAACATCGGGAGTGCGAAGTGCCCGCGTGCGTTGAGCACTTGCGACCACATTGTGAACAGTCCATAGAACACGATCTGTGGGAGACACCACCGGGCGAAGGCGGTGGCGAGCGCAGCATGTTCCGCCGTGTAGTCGCTCGACGCGTAGAGGGAGACCAACTGCGGTGCGAGGATGACGGCGACAGTTGTGGCCAAGAGCATCCACGCCGTGACGACCGTCAACAGCCGATCCGCGTAGGCCGTGCCTCCGTCGGCATCATCCGTGATGTGTCGCACCAATTGAGGAATGAACACCGCATTGAGTGCGCCGCCCGCAACAAGGATGGAGATGATGTTCGGCAGGGTGTTGCCGAGACTGTACGCGTCGGAGGCGATGTAGAACCCGAGCGCAGCCGTCATCGCGATGTCACGGAGGACCCCGGTGACGCGTGACAGCACCGTGCCGACGGCCATCGTTGCGCTGGAGCGGAGCAGACTCATTCGGCACGCCCCGATCCTGTTCTTCGAACACGCACGCGTCGGACGGTGTTCACGGCGATGAGCAGGAGCAGTGTGACGAATGCGGCCGCGACCAGATACCCGGCAACCCGCGCATAGGCGGCGGATCGAATATCGAGAATGACGGCGTCGCCGATCAAGGTGCCCCCGGACGACTCCAACCAAAGCTGGAGGTATGCGATGCCGGATCCGGTGACGCGGGTCGGGATCTCAACACTCACCCGTTTGCCTGCATTGAGATGCAGTGGCGTTTCGGGTTCCGGCTCGACTCGAACAGACGGAAGCCCGGAGGCATGGAGCACGATGTCCACCGGCACCGGCAGACCGTTCGCGATCGTGACCGGCACGACACCTTGTTCGGAGCCGAACACGATGTCACCGCGCGTGACCACCCGAACGGACTTCGTGAGCGCTGCCAATTCCGTGCTAGCAGTTCGTGTGTACGTGTCATCGATGAGATCGCCTGTGAACCAACGTGAGGACAGTCCACTGACAACGTTTGAGACTCCGGTCCTGAACGCCTCATCGGTCGTCAACCGCTGCAGTAGTCGTTGACGGAAGAGTGCCCGTGACAGCGTGAGTTCCTGCTGCCGTTGACGCTTCGTCGGCTTGCTGACGACGGTTTTTCGCGGTTCTCCTCGGATCGCAGTTGCCGCGGACACGGTCAACAGGTCGAGCCAGCGCTCATTGAACAGCCCCGAGACCTGCGCCACTTCATCGGGGCGCCAGGTCTGTGGGATTGCGACGGTGACGACTCGTTGCTTGTTCGGCTGCTCGAGGTAGGTCATGGCGAGCTGGGCGGCAAACTCCTGCCGGAGCAGGTAGTCGTTGCGATTGCCGGTGAGGACATCTCCGGATGCGCGGTCCACAACAAGCACCGACTGGTTGCTGAAGGCCGGCACTGACATCGAGGAAGCGGGCGTGTACTGCTTCTGCTGTGCCGGATATGCGGTGTCGCTGACGAGCACCAGGTCGACGCCGAGCTCACGCAGCCGTCGCCAGGTACTGTCGCTGACGCTACCGTCGTAGATCTGCACCGCGGTTCCAATCGCGTTCAACTGCAGAACAGTTGCAACGCGCGTTGCAGCAGTGCTGATTGCATCGTCGACCAACACGTTGTGCCCGAATTTGAGTGCTGCACGGATGTCCATGTCGCCAGCAGGCATCGCATACAACTGGCCACGGTTCGCAACAACGCGGAGATCTGCGAGCCATTGGGCTGCAGCGGACATCTCGTCGTTGCTTGCTGCTCGCACATCCCCGTCGTCCGAGATCCGTGCTCCCTCGCTCAACGCCTTCACGGCCTCGAGGGTCACCGGATCGACAAGCCACGTGGCATTGCGGACGAGGAGCATTGCATTGAGCTGCGACCGGAGTCGGCCACCAATGCGAATCGCATTCGCAAGATCCGGTGAAGTGAACGTGCCGTCGACGGCTCGTTGTGGCGGTGCGCTCAAGCTGATCACCGGTACGACGCCAAGTGCACGTGCCGTGCCGGTGTTTCGAAGCCACGGAAGAAAGGTCAGTGCTCGCACGGACGTGATGCCGTCGGCATCGACGATCACACCGAAGGTGTACACGCCCGGACGAGCGGAAGCCAGGCCGAGTGCGTGCGTGCTCACCGTGAGCGGGATCGTCGTGCTCGCGCCGCTGGAAAGAACCAACCCGGATGCCACCGAATCCGGCAGCACCCGATAGGTGGGCAGTGACTTCCCTTTCGAAATGAGCGCAATCTGACTCCGTCCCACGAGTGGCGCCGTCGAAATGAAGAACTGGACACGCAGGTTGGCGATGTCGACAGTTCCCGGATTCTCCAATTGCAGATTGACCGTGATGTCCGATGTGGGCAGTGCTGGCGTGAGTTCGACGATCGTCGCTTTCAGCATCGGTGCAGCTGTCGCAGGAACTGCAGTCGGAAGCACGATGAGCGCGATGGCGAGTGCGAGTCGCCGGATCACGCAACCACGCCCAGGATTTCGAATGCCTTCGTCAGGAGTTGTCGCTCATCGGCGTATGCGAGCCTCGCAGAGACCTCGGTGAGCGGAATCCATTCGATGGCGTCGACCTCGATGTCGGCATCCGAGAGTTCACCGGATTCGGCGATCAGCAGGAAGTGGTGCACCGTCTTGTGGATGCGCTTTCCGTCGAGCATGAACCAGAACGCGATCGTTCCAAGCGGCGCGGAGATTGCGGCTGTGAGACCGGTTTCCTCGAAGACTTCACGGATCGCCGCTTGCTCGGCTGTCTCCCCGGCTTCCAAGTGGCCTTTCGGGAACGACCAGATCATGCGGCCTTTCCGGTCGATGCGTCCGATGATGGCGGCAGCCATCTTCTCGGTATCGACGACGAGGCCCCCCGCGCTGGTTTCGTCCTGCCTCTTGCTTCGCCGCTGCGGCCGTTGCCGCGTGCTGGTCATGCTCCAAGCGTACGGGAGACACATACGCTTGCCTCGTGACAACGAACCGCCGGGCTCCGCAGATCCCCGAGCCCGTGCTGGCGCTGGGCCGGATCTTCGAGTCCGCCGGCTACGAACTGGCCCTCGTCGGCGGTCCGGTTCGCGATGAGTTGCTTGGCCGTCACTCCGGGGACTGGGACCTCACGACGAACGCCCATCCCGAACAGACCCTCGACCTGTTGGCGGGCTGGGCCGAGGCCACGTGGGATGTCGGAATCCGCTTCGGCACCGTCGGCGGCCAGCACAAAGGGCTGAAGGTGGAAATCACCACCTACCGCACAGAGGCGTACGCGGATCACAGTCGCAAACCCGAGGTGCGCTACGGCACCTCGCTCGAGGAGGACCTCTACCGCCGCGATTTCACCGTGAACGCAATGGCCGTGCGGATTCCATCGGGTGAGTTGGTCGATCCGTACAACGGACTCGCGGATGTGATGGCTGGTGTTCTCAGAACTCCGGGGACTCCGGAGATGTCGTTCTCGGATGATCCGCTGCGCATGATGCGAGCTGCGCGTTTCGCTTCGCAACTCGGATTCACGGTCGCACCTGAAGTCGTCGTCGCGATGACGGAGATGTCCGAGCGACTTGCAATCGTGTCCGCCGAACGAGTTCAGGTCGAGTTCTCGAAACTGCTGCTTGGAGCGCATCCGCGCGCTGGGCTCGAGTTGCTGGTGGAAACCGGGCTCGCGGATCAGTTCATCCCCGAACTTCCGAAATTGCAGTTGGAGATCGACGAGCACCACCACCACAAGGACGTGTACGAGCATTCGTTGACCGTGCTCGAGCAGGCGATCGCACTTGAATCGACGCACCTTCCGCAGTGCGAACCGGATCTCACCTTGCGGCTCGCCGCTCTGCTGCACGACATCGGGAAACCGAAGACCCGACGATTCGAGGCTGGCGGGGGAGTCTCCTTCCACCATCACGAAGTCGTAGGGGCGAAGTTGGTTGCGAAGCGCCTGGGAGCACTTCGCTACAGCAACGAGATCATCGATGACGTCTCAAAGCTCGTGGAACTGCATCTTCGGTTCCATGGCTATGGCAGTGGTGAATGGACGGACAGTGCGGTTCGACGCTACGTGCGGGATGCCGGAGAACAACTCGTTCGCTTGCACAAACTGACGCGCGCCGATTGCACGACGCGGAACAAGCGCAAGGCGTTCGTCCTGCAGGCGACCTATGACGAGCTCGAGCGGCACATCGAGGAACTGGCGAAGCAGGAGGAACTCGACGCCATCCGCCCTGATCTCGATGGCAACGAGATCATGGCCATTCTCGGGATCCAGCCGGGACCGGCAATCGGGCAGGCGTACAAGTTCATGCTCGAGCTTCGGCTCGAGCAGGGACCGCTGGACAAGGAGCAGGCGGAATCCGCGCTGCGCGCGTGGTGGGCGCAGCGTTAGTTCTTGATTGCAGATGCCAAGGCCACGGTGCTTGCGAGCAGGCAGACGTACACGGCGGATTGCCCTGATGGCGGCAGCAGATATGCGGCGAGCGCGGTGCCGATAATGATGCCGATGTTGAGCGACATGTCGTAGAGCGCGAAAACACGCCCACGGAAGGCGTCATCGATCGTCGTCTGGACAACGCTGTCACTGCTGATCTTCACGCATTGACCAGCGAAGCCGATGGCAGTTGCGCCGATAAGAATGGCAACGAATGCTCCTGTGCTCGGAGCCTTCCACACGCCATACAGATAGCCCGCAGCAATCGTCACGGCCGCGACGAAGAGCACGAGTCGTGCCCACCGAACCACACCCAGCCGATCTGACAGTGGCGGCGTGAGGAGCGCACCGATGAACGCACCGCCTCCAGCGAACCCGATGGCGATTGAGAACTGCTGCAGCGCCTCATTCGCCTCGTCGACGGTATGGAAGGCGTTGCGCATCAGGATCAACGTCAGCAGCGTTGCCCCGCCGAAGGCCATTCGATGCATGGAGACGGTCGCGATTGCACGAGCTGCACGCGGATGCGCCCGCAGGTGTCGGATGCCGCTCAACAACCATGCGAAGACATCCCAGAGTGTTCTGCGTGACGGATGGTCGGGTCCGAGGAGCTGCACCGGAATGCGCGTCGCGATGATTGATGCAAGCACGTGGAAGACTGCGGCTCCTGCGATGAGCCACGTGTTCACCGCATCACCACCACCAAGCGCGGTGGTGATCGTGAGACCGGTCAGGCCGCCGACGATCGACATGAGCGTTCCCGAAGTCGGGGCAACTGCATTTCCTGCGACCAAGAGGTCGGCATCCACGACGTGTGGGAGCGAGGCCGAGAGTGTGGCGAGGACGAAGCGGGCGACACCCAATGTGATGAGCACCATGACTGCCAACCCTCGGCCATCATTCCCAACTGCGACCGTTGCAGAGACGCCGAGGACGCACAGTGCTCGCAGCAGTGTTGCGATGACGAGGATGCGTTGACGTCGCCAGCGATCGATCACAACACCAACGAATGGTCCGAGGAACGAATACGGCAGAAGCAGGACGCCGAACGCAGTGAGAATCTTCAGTGGTGTCGGCTGACGCTCGGGACTGAACAGCACGAACGAGGTCAGTGCAGCTTGCAGGAGTCCGTCTGCGAACGATCCGGCAACGCGGACGCCCACGAGATTCCGGAAGTCCCTCGCCCGGATGAGCCGTTGGACGTCGGACCGCTGCATGCGTAAACGCTAACGCTCCCCGCCACTGCTGTGACGGGGAGCGCGAGCTGATTTCTAGCGTTCGATCTTGCCGGCGATGAAGTCCTCAACGGCCTGCTTCGCCTGCTCGTCGGTGTACTGCACCGGCGGTGACTTCATGAAGTAGGACGATGCGGACAGGATCGGACCGCCGATTCCACGATCCTTGGCGATCTTGGCAGCGCGGAGGGCGTCGATGATGATGCCTGCGGAGTTCGGTGAATCCCACACCTCGAGCTTGTATTCGAGGTTGAGCGGGACGTCGCCGAACGTGGTTCCCTCGAGGCGGACGAATGCCCACTTGCGGTCGTCGAGCCATGCGACGTAGTCGGAAGGGCCGATGTGCACGTTGCGGTCCCCGAGCTCGTGCTCGAGCTGCGACGTCACCGATTGGGTCTTGGAGATCTTCTTGGATTCGAGGCGGTCGCGCTCAAGCATGTTCATGAAGTCCATGTTGCCGCCGACATTGAGCTGGTACGTGCGCTCAACCTTGACGCCACGGTCCTGGAACAGTTTCGCGAGCACGCGGTGCGTGATCGTTGCGCCGACCTGCGACTTGATGTCGTCGCCGACGATCGGAACACCTGCGGCGGTGAACTTGTCGGCCCACTCCTTGGTGCCGGCGATGAACACCGGAAGCGCATTGACGAATGCGACCTTCGCGTCGATCGCGCACTGGGCGTAGAACTTGGCTGCTTCTTCCGAACCGACGGGGAGGTAGCAGATGAGCACGTCGGTCTTCGTGTCCTTGAGGCGCTGCACGATGTCGACCGGCTTCGCATCCGACTCCGTGATCGTCATGCGGTAGTACTTGCCGAGGCCGTCGAGGGTGTGACCACGTTCGACCGTGACACCGGTCCGTGGCACATCGCAGATCTTGATCGTGTTGTTCTCGCTGGCACCGATCGCGTCGGCGAGGTCGAGTCCAACCTTCTTGCTGTCGACGTCGAACGCGGCAACGAATTCGATGTCACGGACGTGGTAGCCCCCGAAGTCAACGTGCATGAGACCTGGAACGGCCTTACGCGGGTCGGCATCTCGGTAATAGTGCACACCCTGCACGAGCGAAGCCGCGCAGTTACCGACGCCAACGATGGCGACTCTGATTGAACCCATGTGGTTCTCTCTCCTTACTGGTGCCACGCCGGTCGACGTGGGGGTCTAGTTGTCTTGATTCTTGCCTTCGGCTTCGATGAGTCCATCCAGCCAATGCATCTCGTGCTCAACACTTTCGAGTCCATGTCGTTGCAGCTCGAAGGTGTATGCGTCGGACCGCGTGCGTTCGAGGGACTCGCGCATCGCAGCGCGACGTTCTGCGAGTCGCATGCGTCGGCCCTCGAGAATGCTGGTTCGTGTCTTCGCACTCGATCGCGAGAAGAAGGCGAAATGCAGACCGAAGGTGTCGTCGTTCCACGCGTCCGGACCGGCGTTCGTGAGCAGGTCGTGGAAGCGCTTGCTGCCGTTCTCGGTGATCGTGTACACGATTCGACGACGACTCGACGTGTCATCGGTCTGCTCGGTGATGTCGCCGCGGGACACGAGGGTCTTGAGCGTCGGGTAGAGCGAACCGAAGGACAGCGCCTGGAACATGCCGAGGAGCTGCGAGAGCCGCTTGCGCAGCTCGTATCCGTGGGCTGGGCCGTCCTGAAGGGTGCCGAGAATCGCGAATTCAAGCGCTTCAGCCTTCTTCACGGGCACCTCCTCGATATATCGGGACGATACATCGCTCCGCTAGATCCACCAAATCCTCTCCATGCTCCCCCTACCCTTTGCGGGTGGCGCAGCGCAGACAGGGTGGCTCGATCCGCGGGACGCGGGTCGGCTCGGGGCCTTCCTCGTACCGTGGCCCCCGTGAGTCCGGCGCCCCGGACCGCCCCGCCGTCTCGGAGCCGATCGCCCATCCGGAAGTTCCCCGCGAGGTCATCGACCACTCGTTGGCCCGGAAGGCGGCCATATTCGACGTGCTCCGTACGGGTGGTTTCAACTCCGATGCCTGTGACGCCGACCCGTACCTCCTTCGCGCGGCGAAATGGCACGGCGAGGAAACCGGCAACGACTGTCCCATCTGTGGCAAGGTCGAACTCGTCGAGCTCACCTATGTGTACTCGAAGGAACTCGGCGCGTTCTCCGGACGCTTGCACCCACGTGGCGAAATCGCCGCACTTGCACAGGATCATGGCGTGCTTCGCGTGTTCGTCGTAGAGGTCTGTCAAGGTTGTCACTGGAATCACATGGTGAAGTCCTACGTTGTAGGTGATGGGATTCCACGTCGGCCGAAACGTCGACCGACAGACTTGGATTGGTACTGATGGCACGACTTCCGTGGCGCACGATCATCACATCGATCGTGGGCATCGGACTCCTCGGTGTCATCGTTTTCACCTATTTCGTCATCACCACCCCGATCCCCGCACCGAGCGACATCTCCCGCGCGAATTCGACGATCGTCTACTACTCGGATGGCAAGACCGAACTCGGTCGGATCGGTGAGTACAACCGAACCGAAGTCCCGCTGTCGAAGATTCCACTGCAGCTCCAGCGAGCAGTACTCGCGGCGGAGGACAAAGACTTCTACAACCATGGCGGATTCTCGATCACAGGTATCGCACGCGCAGTCATCGGCAACCTCACAAGCGGATTCAATGCCGGCGGTGGCTCCACGATCACCCAGCAGTACGCCAAGAATGCGTACCTGACGCAGGAACGCTCCATCAAGCGCAAAGTCAAGGAACTTGTGTTGGCGGTGAAGTTGGAGAGTTCATCGAGCAAGGACATGATCCTGCAGAACTACCTCAACGTCTCGTACATGGGTCGCGGTGCATACGGCATGCAGACTGCGGCCCGTGTCTACTTTGCGAAAGACGTATCGCAACTCACCATCTCCGAAAGTGCGATGCTGGCGGCACTGCTGAAATCACCCGAGGGCTTTGCACCCGAGAAGCGGCTGTCACGATTGAAAGCCCGATGGAATTACGTGCTCGACCAGATGGTCGATGCCGGATGGTTAACCGAGTCGAAACGCAAGGAACAGCAGTTCCCGATCGTCATCGAACGAGTGAACGCGAACACCCTTTCCGGCCCTAACGGGTATGCACTCGATATGGTCAAACGAGAGCTGATCGGACAGGGCTACGACGACGCAACGCTCGGAATTGCCGGTATGCGCGTCGTCTCGACGTTCGATGCAGATGCTCAGGTTGCTGCAGTTCGAGCAGTCGAGAAGGAAGGCCCGAAGTCCGGAACTGACGGGCTGCGTATCGGATTGGCCGCTGTGCGGCCCGGAACCGGCGAAGTGATCGCGGTCTACGGTGGCCCGGACTTTGCAACCGAGCCGTTGAACAATGCAACGCAGGCGATTGGTCAGGCCGGCTCCACGTTCAAGCCATTTGCATTGGCTGCAGCCACTGAAGCAGGCGTGGGTCTCGACACCAGCCTTCCCGGCAAGTCCGGAACGGTTGTTGCCGGGTACCGAGTTGTGAATTACAGCAACGAGAGCTACGGGCCGATTTCGCTGCTGTACGCAACCGAGCACTCCGTGAACTCCGCATATGTGACGCTCACCTACAACATCGGAGTCGACGCGGTGATGAACGCGGCCTCGCGCGCAGGCATCCCCGACAACACCGCCGGCATCGAGCGGAACCTGACATTCGTTCTCGGTACTGCTTCACCGCACGTCATCGATGTTGCAGATGCATACGCAACATTTGCCGCTCGCGGAGTGAAGGCGCTGCCGTTCACCATCAAGGAAGTCCGCTCTTCGAATGGCGGCATCATCTATCAGGCTGCGATGAAGAATGAAACCGTGTTCGAGCAATACGTTGCGGACACAGTGAACTCCGCATTGCAGCGCGTCGTCACGAATGGCACGGGTTTCGCGGCGGCGAAGGCGGGCAGACCGGTTGCCGGCAAAACCGGAACCACGAACGACAACATGTCGGCCTGGTTCGCCGGCTATTCACCCGACCTCGCAGCTGCGGTGATGCTCGTGAAGGAGGATGCGAAGGGAGTGCCCGTCACACTGCGTGGTACCGGCGGACTCAGTACGGTCACCGGTGGATCGTTCCCTGCGCGCATCTGGACCGCATTCATGAAGGCCGCGTTGAAGAAGCTGCCCGCAACAGACTTCGTCGAACCTGTTGAGCCGTTGCCGGTCGACACCGCAACACCAACGCCGACCGATAGCCAATCACCCGATGATGCGGCGCAGCCGATCAGTCCGTGATGCGAACGTCGTCTGCACGCGTGATCGTGTAGCGAACATTCGCCGGTAACACCGATCCGACGTGTGGTGGCTCGGTATGCCGCGGCACCCACAGCAACGACACGAGTTGGTGGGGCGGTTCCGCGAACCAGAGTGGCGTGCCCTCCCATGAGAACGGCGATTTCACGCGACCGGCTGCGTTGAATGCCCCAAGGCCCAACGCGACCAACCGTTGCCGCAGCGTGCGAACCGGTGACGGCGCGTGTAGAGCGACACCATGCGAGGTGCCACCGCTGACGGCGATGACGAAGCCGTCAGAACCCGCTGTGCGATGGTTGTAGCCGAAGGTCTGGCCGCGTTGCACACGGTGCACCGACAGCACAGTTCCCCGTGCTTGGAGAAAACTGCGGTCGCCGAACCACAGTGCAGTACCGATGCGGAGGCTGAAGCGCAGATCGGGATTGTGCCGACGGAGCATCTCCAGCTGCTGTACGTCGACGTGGCTCAACATGACGTGTGCACTCGTGTCGAAATCTGCGATTTCGTCTGCCAACTGCAGGATCTCGTCGAAGTCGGCGCTGTTCGGCTGCATCGGGAGATGGACTGCCAGGCCGTGCAGACGCAATCGACCGCTGGACACCGCCTGTGCGGCATGCTTCCATGCTTCGCGAAGCTTCGGGCCTTCGAATCCGAACCGTCGCATCGACGTGAGTCCCTCGAGCACCACTCGCGGATGCGCGAACGTGTCGATGACAAGATCCAACCCGCGCGAGGTTGCGACTGTTGCGATCAGCCGAGGGCCGAGATGCGATTGCGACAACTCGGACCAGCTAGCGGCGGCCACTTCGTCACGCGGATCGATCGGTTCGAGCACGATGACATCACCGTGGAAGTCGGCGGCGACGCTCTCGACCTCGAAGACGGTCCCGACGGCGATTGCCCGAACGCCGAGTCGGGTTGCTTCTTGGGCGAGCAACGCCTGCCCGAGACCGTAACCGTTCGCCTTGATCACCGGAATGAGCGCCGCCTCGGCACCATGCACCTGATCGCGCACCTGTTGGGTATGCGAACGCCATGCATCGCCGGCGATCGAGATCGAGAAGGTCACGGCGACAGGTTACCGGCGTGCGAGATACAGATCGAAGATGCGCGCCAGGAGTGGTCGCAGCGGGTAGTCGAATTCCCCGAGGAATTCAACGGCATTTCCACCGGTTCCAAGTTTGAAGCGGATCAATCCGAACAGTGGATCGGATTCGTCGAGACTGTCACTGATTCCGCGCAGGTCATACACGCTTGCACCCGCATTCAGTGCATCGCACATCATTCGCCACTGAATCGCATTCGACGGCCGCGCATCCCGATCGATCGTCGTGGAGGCTCCATACGAGTACCAGACATGCGTACCGACGCGCACCCACAGTGTGGCCGCCCCGACATGGTCACCGACATGAGCAAAGTAGAGGCGAATATGGTCGTCTTCGGAGAGCGCATCCCACATGCGCTCGAAGTAGGCGAGGGGGCGCGGCGTGAACGCATCTCGCCGCGCGGTCTCGACGTACACCTCGTGAAAGGCGGCGAGATCGGTTCGAGTTCCTTGGCGAATGCTGACATCGGACTTCTCGGCCTTCTTCAGATTCCGTCGCCAGAGCTGGTTGAAGTTACCGAGCAACGACTCCTCGGTTTCTCCGATGAGATCCACCTGGAATACGTAGCGTGGCTGGACGTCGCCGAACCCGGCCGCTGATTCGCGTTGCTTCCATCCGGATTGCAGGAGTTGCGTTCGCAACTGCATCGCACCACTGAACTCCCTGTCGGCGGGGAGATCGCGAAGCCGTTTCCCAGGACCGATGCCGGACTTCAAGGTTTCGTTGCTCCACTGCCGAACCTTCACGGGTGCACCGATCTTCAACGAGAACGCGCCGTGCGCTTTGGTGTGAGCAATGAGCGGGTGCAGCCAGCGATCAATACCCCAGGTGTCCAGCCAATCGATGTCGGGGCCCTCCGGCAGATATGCCAACGCCTTCTTGATCCGTGGAATCCACCGATACAGCACCAGCCCCGCGCCGACGAGTTGCCCACCCGAGTCGAACCAGCCGACGGATTGCGAGGTCCAGTCGGTCTTCACATCCGCCCATGCGGGCAGTTGCAGGAACGACAGCGTCCTTCGCGCAGCCCATGCGCGGTGTTCGTCGCGGCTGATGACGCGAAGCGCCAGGTCGTGCGTCACGAAAGATCCACCACCACCGGCGCGTGGTCACTCGCACCTTTCCCCTTGCGTTCCTCGCGGTCGACGTACGCGTCTGTCACGCGGTCGTGGAATGCGCGATTGGCCATGATGAGATCGATGCGCATGCCCATGCCCTTCTGGAAGGCGAGCTGCCGGTAGTCCCAGTACGTGTAGTTCTTGCCCTTCAGGGAGCGCGGAACGACTTCACGCAGGCCGACGTCGTGCAGCGCGGCGAGTCGGGCGCGCTCCTCCGGCGACACGTGCGTTGCACCGTCGAAGACAGTGATATCCCAGACGTCGTCGTCGGTCGGAGCGATGTTGAAATCACCGATCACGGCGAACGGCTGGTCGCCAGCATCGTCGGCAACCGTGCGCTTCAATGCATCGAGCCAGTCGAGTTTGTAGTGGAAGTGGTCGTGGCCGAGTTCGCGGCCGTTCGGGACGTAGACCGACCACACCCGAACGCCGTTGAAGGTGGCGCCGATTGCGCGGGTTTCGACCCCGCCGTCGAACAATGGCTGGTCATGCAGGTCGCGCCGGACGTCGACTGCGGAAGCCTTGCCGATGAGGGCCACCCCGTTCCATCGGCCGTTTCCATGCGCTTCGACGTGGTAGCCGAGCGCCTCGAAGCCGGCGGAGGGGAAGGCCTCGGAGGTGCACTTGAGTTCCTGCAGGGCGAGGACGTCGGGCTGGTTTGCCTCGACCCAGGCCAGAACCCGGTCGATTCGGGCGCCGATGGAATTCACATTCCACGTAACGATCCGCATACGCGAAGCCTATGTGGGAAGTTTGGCCGGCCGGCCGTCGTTTGAGCAGGCACGGGGTGCCCTTCCGATCACCGGAATAGGCTTCCCCCAACGGCACCAAAGGAGTTGAGCCCATGTTCGAGCGGTTTACCGACCGAGCCCGGCGAGTGGTCGTGCTTGCGCAGGAAGAGGCGCGCATGCTCAATCACAACTACATCGGCACCGAGCACATCCTGCTCGGCCTCATCCATGAAGGTGAGGGTGTGGCGGCGAAGGCGCTCGAGAGCCTGAGCATCTCCCTGGAGGCCGTGCGCTCCCAGGTCGAGGAGATCATCGGACAGGGCCAGCAGGCGCCGAGCGGCCATATTCCATTCACGCCTCGCGCGAAGAAGGTCCTCGAACTCTCGTTGCGGGAAGCACTGCAACTCGGCCACAACTACATCGGCACCGAGCACATCCTGCTCGGCCTCATCCGCGAAGGCGAAGGCGTCGCTGCGCAGGTCCTCGTAAAGCTCGGAGCCGACCTCAACCGCGTCCGTCAGCAGGTCATCCAGTTGCTGTCCGGCTATCAGGGCAAGGAACCCGTTGCAGCGAGCGGTCCGGCGGAAGGTACGCCGTCGTCATCACTCGTCCTCGACCAGTTCGGTCGCAATCTCACGCAGGCTGCACGCGAGCAGAAGCTCGATCCGGTCATCGGTCGTGAGAAGGAGATCGAGCGCGTGATGCAGGTGCTGTCACGCCGCACCAAGAACAATCCGGTCCTCATCGGCGAGCCGGGCGTCGGCAAGTCCGCGTGCGTCGAAGGACTCGCGCAGATGATCGTCGCGAACGATGTACCGGAAACGCTGAAGGACAAGCAGATCTACTCGCTCGATCTCGGTGCACTCGTTGCTGGTTCCCGCTACCGCGGAGATTTCGAGGAGCGCCTGAAGAAGGTGCTCAAGGAGATTCGCACCCGTGGCGACATCATTCTCTTCATCGACGAGATCCATACGCTCGTCGGTGCAGGCGCAGCCGAAGGTGCGATCGACGCCGCCAGCATCCTGAAGCCGATGCTTGCACGCGGTGAACTCCAGACGATCGGCGCGACCACACTCGACGAGTACCGCAAGCACATTGAGAAGGACGCGGCACTCGAGCGCCGCTTCCAGCCGATCCAAGTGAACGAGCCAACGCTTGCGCACACCATCGAGATCCTCAAAGGACTCCGCGATCGTTACGAGAACCACCACCGGGTCTCGATCACTGACAGCGCGCTCGTTGCCGCCGCCACACTCGCGGACCGCTACATCAATGACCGCTTCCTGCCCGACAAGGCGATCGATCTGCTCGATGAGGCAGGTGCGCGCCTGCGCATTCGCCGACTCACTGCGCCGCCGGAGCTGCGCGAGTTCGACGAGAAGATCCTGAAGGCGCGACGCGACAAGGAATCCGCCATCGACGCGCAGGATTTCGAGAAGGCAGCTGCACTTCGCGACACCGAGAAGCAGTTGATCAACGCGAAGGCCCAGCGCGAGCAGGAGTGGAAGGCCGGCGATCTCGACGTCGTCGCCGAGGTCAACGACGAACTCATCGCTGAGGTTCTTGCAGCCGCAACCGGTATTCCGGTGTTCAAGCTCACCGAGGAGGAGTCGGCGCGTCTGCTGAAGATGGAGGACGAGCTGCACAAGCGCGTCATCGGTCAGGAACAGGCGATCCATGCGATCTCGCAGGCGATCCGTCGTACCCGTGCAGGCCTCAAGGACCCGAAGCGTCCGGGCGGCTCCTTCATCTTCGCGGGACCGTCGGGTGTCGGTAAGACGGAGTTGTCCAAGACACTTGCGGAATTCCTCTTCGGCGACGAAGACGCACTCATCGCACTTGATATGTCGGAGTTCTCCGAGAAGCACACCGTCTCGCGCCTCTTCGGCTCACCGCCCGGCTACGTCGGATACGACGAGGGTGGACAGCTCACCGAGAAGGTTCGACGCCGTCCGTTCTCGGTCGTGCTCTTCGACGAAGTCGAGAAGGCGCACCCGGACATCTTCAACTCGCTGTTGCAGATTCTTGAAGACGGCCGCCTCACGGACTCACAGGGTCGGATGGTCGACTTCAAGAACACCGTCATCATCATGACGACGAATCTCGGCACCCGCGACATCGCGAAGGGCCTGAACATGGGCTTCGCCGCCGGCGACGACTCGAAGTCGTCGTACGAGAAGATGAAGGTCAAGGTCCACGACGAACTGAAGCAGCACTTCCGTCCGGAATTCCTCAACCGCATCGACGACATCGTGGTGTTCCACCAGTTGTCGCGCGAGGAGATCACGCAGATCGTCGATTTGATGGTCGATGGACTCGAGAAGCGACTGAAGGACAAGGACATGGGCATCGAGCTCACGCAGGCAGCGAAGTTGCTGCTCGCGGAGCGGGGCTACGACCCAGTGCTCGGTGCTCGTCCGCTCCGTCGCACGATCCAGCGCGAGATCGAGGATGTGCTGTCGGAGAAGATCCTCTTCGGCGATGTCCGGCCGGGACAGATCGTGGTTGTCGATGTCGAGGGCGAAGGCGCCGAGGCGAAACTGGTCTTCACCGGCAACGACCGCTCGCCGTTCCCGGACACTCCGCCGGTCGAGGTCGTCAGCGAGTAGTCGCTACTGCGTGAGTTCGATCGCGAACGGTTTGCTTACCACGACGTCGTTGCGCGCATAGATCAGGTACTTGCCGGGTTGTGAATCGGCTGCTGCATTCGTGCAGTTCTGACCGGAGTTCAACCCCGACCACACCTGGGTATTGCCGAACACGGCATCTGCTTTCATCAATGCGACTTGCGGTTTGGCGTCCTTCTGGCAAGCGTCCGATGTCCAGACCACGAGACCGTCGGGATTGGTGACGTACACCTCATTCACCAAGGCGCCGACATCCCGATTGCACGCAGCATCTCCGACATTCTGGATTCGCATGGCGATGGTGATCGGCTGGCCGATCACGTACGTCTGTGCATCCGCTGTGACACTGACCTTGATGTTGCTGTTCACGCAGTCGGTGATCGTGGGTGTCGGCGTGGCCGACTTCGTCGGTGAGGGGGTTTCACTCGGTGTCGCAGTCTGGGTGACGTCCGCAGTTGGCACGGATGCGGGTTCCGGTGCCGGTTCGGAGCGGAAGAACACGAATCGCACGAGCAGGAGCAGCGGCACGACGACCACCGCAACCACAACAAGTCGACGACGTCGATAGACGGCTGCTGCTTCACGCTTGCCCACAGGCGCACGTTAGCAACATCATGCAGCCGTGGACCGGATCGCCGTGACGTTGCTTGCGTGGTATGAGACGTCACGACGCCCATTGCCCTGGCGTTCGCCGAGAACGAGCGCATGGGGCGTATACGTCAGCGAGATCATGGCCCAGCAAACGCAGGTGGAACGTGTTGCACCGCTGTGGAAGCAATGGATGCGGCGGTGGCCGAACCCCGCGGCACTCGCTTCTGCGAGGCCTGCTGACGTGTTGCGTGCGTGGGACCGACTCGGATATCCGCGACGTGCATTGTGGATGCACCAAGCCGCTCAGCAAATGGTCGCGGAGCACAACGGTCGGGTCCCGCGGACCGAGGCAGAACTGCGCGCCCTCCCGGGAATCGGTGAGTACACGGCCGCAGCAATCCGTGCATTCGCATTCAAGCAGCGCGCGATCGTGCTCGATGTGAATGTGCGACGGGTTCACAGCAGGCTGTACTTCGGTGCGGACTCGCCGCCCGGTGCGGTCACGAATGCCGAACGCGAGCACCATGAGCGGTTCCTACCGGAGGACCGTCTGACCGCGTCGATATTGTCGCAAGCAGTGATGGAGTTCGGTGCACTGGTGTGCACCGCGAAGAACCCGAAGTGCGCCGAGTGCCCACTCCGTGCACATTGCACGTGGTTCGCGGCCGGCTCACCCGCACCAGGGCAGCGTCGCCGGCAACCGAAGTTCGACGGCACCGATCGGCAATGCCGCGGCATACTGATGAAGGTCCTACGCGATGCGGATGGTCCGGTTTCGGCGTCGGCGTTGGAGCGTGCGTGGGTAGACGGGTTGCAGCGGCAGCGCTGCCTCGACGGCCTCGTTGCGGATGGACTGGTGGTTCCGGTGGCGCGGAAGCGATTCGCGCTGCCCGGTGATCACGCGGTCAACTGACGCAATGCGTCGCGGATGTCCGAAACCTCGATCAACCGCATTCCGGCAGGAGCTTTCCCGGAATCCGGCGGGACGATCGCAGTGGTGATACCGAGTCGTGCAGCTTCGGCGAGCCGCCGCGAGACACCAGCCACGCGGCGGACATCACCGGCGAGCCCGACCTCGCCGATTGCGATGTAGCCGAGGGGCAATGACCGATTCGAGGCAGCGCCGGCGATCGCAAGTGCGATGGCAAGGTCGGCAGCCGGTTCGGTGATGCGAACCCCACCAACGGTGGCAGCATGCACGTCACGCATTGCCAACGGCACACCACCGCGACGTTCGAGCACGGCGAGCACCATGGCGACGCGCGCATTGTCCAGACCGGAGGTGGCACGGCGTGGTGACGGTGACTGCGTTGTTGCAACGAGTGCTTGCACTTCGGCAAGCAACGGGCGGGTACCTTCGATGGTCATTGTGAGACACGTTCCGTCGACCGACTCCGCGCGGTCGCTGACGAACAGCCCAGACGGGTCGTCGATACCGTTGATA
>CAXBQV010000003.1:0-39367 GCA_963978265.1 uncultured bacterium
GGACGGCGCAGTCGCCCAGAAGCGCATGGAAGACATCCTCGTCGGCTCGTACTCGAAGGGCGCCAAGGTCAACGGCGGATACACCTTCGAAACTTTCATCGGGGGCGGTACGTACAACCTGCAGTGGTTCGTCGACAAGTTCGCCGGAATCGATCCGCGGGCGCTCGGCCTCGAACTCTCACCGGAACAGGTACTTGAAACCGCGGCCGCCACACTTCCGCCGGGTGCTGATGGACTCATGGTGCTGCCGTATTGGACCGGCGCGTTGACACCGTTCTGGGATCACTACGCGCGGGGAGCAATGATCGGGCTCACCGGTGCACACGGAAAGTCGCACGTCTATCGAGCCTTGCTCGAGAGCATTGCGTTCGAACAGCGCTTTCTCACGGAAGGTGCTGAATCCGCGCTCTCAACACCGGTGAAGGAGATCATCGCGCTCGGTGGCGGCTCGCGAAGCCGTGTGTGGTGCCAGATTGTCGCAGATGTCATGCAACGTGCCGTCGATGTCGTGGCGGAGCCGGAGAGCACCTGTCTCGGCGCCGGCATGCTGGCAGCAGTCCAAGCCGGGATGCATCCCGATATCCATGCGGCCGCGCGGTCCATGAGCAGTACTGGTGCACATTTCGAGCCGGATCCGAAGCGGGTGCAGATCTACGACGAACTCTTCAATGTGTATCGCGGCATCTACCCCGCGTTGCGTGGGATCTTCCCCGGCCTCGCCGAGATCAGTGAGAAGGCGAAGCACGCATGACCGCTGTGCGTGAGTACCGCGGGTACATCTTCGATCTCGACGGCACCATCTACCTCGGTGATGCACTGCTACCGGGTGCGTTCGAACTCATCACCGGTCTGCGCGAACGCGGAGCGCGTACGGTGTTCCTCTCGAACAATCCGACAAAAGATCCGGCGATGTATGCCGACAAACTGTCGGGACTCGGACTCCCGACGCCGCAGAGCGACATCGTCAATACCGTGATCACGATGGCTGATTGGCTTGTCCAGAACTCGCCTGACGCTCGCGTGTTCGTCATCGGGGAGGAGCCGCTGGAACGCGCGATCCGCGACGCGGGGATCACGATCAGTTGTGACCCGCGTGAAATCGATGTAGTCGTTGCAAGTTACGACCGTGGGTTCACTTACGAGAAACTGCAAATCGCATTCGATGCAATTTGGAGGTACAAGCGGGCGCGGTTGGTGACCACGAATCCTGACCGCTACTGCCCGTTCCCGGAGGGACGTGGAGAGCCCGACGCTGCCGCTATCGTGGCGGCCATCGAAGCCTGCACCGGTGCCAAGTGCGAAGTGAATGTCGGCAAGCCCGATCGGATCATGGTGGAGACCGTCATGCGTCGGATCGGACTGCAGGCCGATGAATGCGTCATGGTCGGTGACCGCATCTACACCGATATCGCCATGGGGAAGGCAGCGGGCATGGACTCGGCCCTGGTCCTGACCGGCGAGAGCACCCGGGAGATGGCATCGTCGGTTCCGACCGAACAGCAGCCCACCTACGTGCTCGACCGCATCGATCAACTGCTCGGGTAGGGATGCGGTTCGCACGGTACTCAGACAGGATTGAGGCCACGGGCGAAAGTTCCCCGCCGCCGGCGGAATCGTTTCCCGGTGGGAGTCGTTGCAATGTCCATGAGACCGCTCCGCGTGGCAGTGGCGGGCCTGCTGCTGATGCTGGCCGCTGTCGCACCTGCCCGTGCAGACGGCCCTCAGGCCGTCCGCATCGACGGGGGTCCCACTTCTGCGACCAACAGCACCCCGGTACGTCTCGATCTCGACGTGTACATGCCCCCGACGACGGACCCGGCCCCCGTGGTCGTGCTCGCGCACGGCTTCGGAGGCAGCAAGCGCAGTGTTTCCGAGCAGGCCCAACGGCTCGCTGAGGCCGGGTACATCGCGATTGCCTATACCGCGCGTGGGTTCGGCAAGAGCACCGGCACGATCTCCATGAACTCCCCGCAGTTCGAAGTCGAAGATGTGCGCAAGGTCATCGACTTCGCAACACAACTCAAGCATGCGCAGCTCGATGCGAAATCCGATCCGCGCATTGCGGTCGTTGGCGGCTCGTATGGTGGCGCACTGGCGCTGCTCGCAGCGGGCTACGACGACCGCATCGATGCAGTTGCCGCTGATATCACGTACAACAACCTGCAACAGGCGCTGTTTCCGCAATCCATTATCGGCGCCAGTGGTCCGGGTGTTTTCAAGAAACTGTGGACGTCGTACTTCTTCAGTGCAGGCTTCGCAACCGAACCGGGGCGGGCAACGCTGTGCGGCCGATTCGCACCGCAATGGTGCGCGCTATACGCGCAAGCAACGACGACAGGTACGCTTGATGCAGGAGCACGCGCGCTGCTTCGGGCCTCCTCGCCGGTCAGCATCACCGATCGCATCTCCGTCCCCACGTTGCTGATGGGTGGCGAGGCGGATTCGTTGTTCCCACTTTCACAGGTCGATGCGACCGCACGGCAGATCGCGAAAGCGCATCCGAAGACACCCGTGAAGGTGGTGTGGCACAGCGGCGGACATGACGGTGGCATTTCCGAGCAAGACCGGCTCGAGCAACTGACCCTTGCTTGGTTCGACACCTACCTCCGCGAGAAGGAATCAACGGATACGCGGTTCGAAGCCACGTATGTGGCAGGACAAGTACTCGGCCGCCGCAGCGGAATCGAGACGGTTGTCGAGGGGGCGAAGATCTACCCCGGCGTCGACGGGCAACGCTACGAGCAGGTTGATCTGCAGGTATTCCCGCAGCAAATCATGGCTCCGGCAGGAGGGGCGCCGGCGGCAATATCGTCACTCCCGGGCCTTGCATCGGTTGCGTCGCTCGCCAATCGGGTGATGCCGGGTCAGACCGCGGTGTTCCAGTCCAAGCCGCTCGAACGTACCATCACTGTTGTCGGCAGCAGTCGTATCCAGCTTGCCATCACCAGTTGGCAACCTGTCGAGAATGCGGTGTTGTTCGCGAGCATGCGAATCGTCACTCCTGCCGGAATCGAAGTGCTGCCCAACGGTCTGGTGGCGCCGCTTCGGCTGTCGCAGATTGGTCCGGCGCCGACGATCGTGAATGTTGCGCTACCCGCGATCTATACGTCGGCCGAGCCCGGCGACATCATCCGTGTCGTCCTGTCCACCACGGATTTCGGATACCAGTTGCCACAGCAGGCCGCGCTCTACACCGTTGCACTGACGACGCCGAAGGTGGACGTCGCGACATCAGAGTTGCAGCCACTCGATGCACCAATCCCCAGCTGGTGGTGGCCGGCCGGCGCAGCGGCGCTCGTGGTTCTGATGCTCCTCTTCCTCTGGCTCCGTCGTCCCCGTCACCGGATTGCAGACACACGCTCCGATCTCGTTGATGTTCCGGTTGCGATCGAGGGACTCGCCAAGGAGTTCAAGGGCGGACTGCGCGCAGTTGATGGCATCACCTACCAGGTGCCGAAGGGCAAGGTCATCGGGCTGCTTGGTCCCAACGGCGCTGGAAAGACGACGACGATGCGCATGGTGCTCGGGTTGATCCTGCCGACGGAAGGCGATGTCTTCGTGTTCGGTGAGCGCGTCACTCCCGGAAATCCGGTGCTGTCACGCATCGGTGCTTTCGTCGAGGGCCCGGGCTTCTTGCCACACCTCACCGGCCGTCAGAACCTTGATTTGTACTGGGACGCGAGTGGCCGACGCGACATTGATCCGAAATTCGATGACGTCCTCGAAATCGCGAACCTCGGCACCGCGATTGACCGCAAGGTGCGCAATTACAGCCAAGGGATGCGGCAACGCCTCGGCATTGCGCAAGCGATGCTCGGCATGCCGGATCTACTCGTGCTCGACGAACCGACGAATGGCCTCGATCCGCAACAGATTCGTGAGATGCGTGAGGTTGTGCACAACTACGCAGCAACAGGCCGGACTGTCATCGTGTCCTCCCATCTGCTCAGTGAAGTGGAACAGACCTGCTCGTATGTCATCGTGATGCATCGCGGCAGGCTTGTGATCAAGGGTGATGTTTCGGAACTGTTGTCCGGACGAACGCACATGCGGCTCGAGGACTTCTTCATGGACGTCATCGGTGACGACCTCGCGATTGGGAAGCAGTGATGTACAAGGCATCCAAGACACTGCCGATCCGCACGGAATTCGTTCGGCAGTTGCGACGTCGACGCACTGCAGTGTCCTACCTGTTGATGCTCGCACTTCCGCTGTTCGTCGTCGCGGCAATCAAATTCGGTCCGGAATCGAACGGCGGCGGCTCGTCTGCGAGTCTCAATCTGATTGATCTCGCGACCAGGGGTGCATGGAACTTCGTGATTGTGATGCTGTTCTTCGGATCCGGCTTCCTGCTCACGACAGTCACATCACTCTTTTTCGGGGAGACGGTTGCCGGCGAGGCTTCGTGGTCGACACTCCGCTATCTGCTTGCCGCACCGATTCCCCGCCGCCGGCTTCTTCGCGTCAAGTTGATCGTTGCTGCACTCCTGTCATTCAGCGCGGTGCTGGCCTTGGCTGTCATCTCGTACTTCATCGGGTGGCTTGCCTTCGGCAACAACCCGCTCGTGAGTCCGGTCGGCGGTGAATTCACCACCAGTGATGCGCTGTACCGTGTGGCTGTCATTGCAGGGTATGTGTTCCTGTCGCTGCTCGTCGCTGCGGGGCTCGCGTTCTATATGAGTGTGCGCTCGGACGTCCCGCTCGGCGCAGTCGGCACCGCTGTCGTGATCGTCATTGTCATCCAGATCCTCGATGCCATCACGGCTCTCGGGGATCTCCGCACGTGGTTGCCGGGCCACTATGCACAAGCGTGGACCGATGCGCTGAATCCGACGATCGAATGGTCCGACATGGCACGCGGTGGTGCCTACGCGGTGGCGTTGTTCGTGTTGTTCGTGGTGCTGGCCGTGTTGAAGTTCGACCGCAAGGACATTACGTCCTGAAACGATCCTGGGGCGCTGGAGACAGCATCATCGAGGGGGTCCAGGTTGATCGCTGCGCAAACATCTTGTCAACGCGCTTTGTCTGACAGGTAACCTGTCAGCAGTGACCGAGAACTCGGATGGAGTTGTGGATGCGTTCCGATCTTGAACGTTCGCTCATCGACGAACTGGGCAGTGTGCCCCCAACTTTCCAGTTGAAGACATTGAGAACAATGTCGCACCCAATGCGCAGATTCTCTGCTCACTCAGTATCGGCTCACTGCTGCTGCTCACAACCGGTATTCTCTGGATCGACAGGGCTGCCATATCAGGCAAGCTCAAGAAGGTTGAACTCATCCCATTCCGGGACGTGCGAGGTTGTCGAATCAGCAAAACGTCCGGCATGTATATGGTCACGATCGACCGCAATGACCCGCAGGCGTCGTCATTCGGCCGGATGAAACTCCCACAGGTACTCGGCATCGCGAACACCAACGAGCACGCATTGCGCTTCCAAGCACTCTTGAGTGATGCCTTGAATGGGAGTACGGCCGGGGTAGCGAGCCAAGAAAGCGCACTGGACAAATTGGGGAAGCTCAAGGCCCTTCTGGATGCCGGTGCGATCAGCCAGGACGACTGTGACGCTCAGAAGGTGCATCTCCTCGGCCAGATCTGATGCACATCTCTTGTCAGAATGTTCGGCGTATGGAGCCGCCTTGGGGAATCGAACCCCAGACCTTCTCATTACGAGTGAGACGCTCTGCCGACTGAGCTAAGGCGGCGCTGCGAACAGCGGACCGAATCTTACGGGCGTTTTCCGACCGTACGAAATCGGCCCCTGCGGCTCCAACAGGCCGGATTTCGGTGTGAGAAATTCGGCTAGCGTGACCTCTACGAATCAAAGGAGTGCACATGACTCGCGTGTCTGCATGGGGCGTTTCCGCAGCTGGTTCCGACGTCGGACCATTGGAGATCACACGTCGGGAACCCGGTCCCCATGATGTCGTCATCGACATCGATTTCTGCGGTGTGTGCCACTCGGATATCCACACTGCACGCGGCGAGTGGGGCGAGCCGATGTATCCGGTCGTCACCGGTCACGAAATCATCGGACATGTCTCTGCGGTCGGTGCCGAAGTCTCGAAGTTCCGGATCGGCGATATCGCTGGTGTCGGTGTCATCGTCGATTCATGCCGCGAATGCGACGCCTGCACGAGCGGGTTCGAGAACTATTGCATGCGACAGAACGTCGGCACGTACAACAGTCGGGAACTCGGCACTGGCGCAACAACCTACGGCGGTTACTCGACATCGATCGTGACCGATGAACGGTTCACGTTCAGCATTCCCACAAACCTCGATCCGGCAGCAGCTGCACCACTGCTCTGCGCCGGCATCACGCTGTGGTCGCCATTGCGACACTGGCAAGCCGGACCCGGCAAGCGAATAGCCGTCATGGGTATGGGCGGTCTCGGCCACATGGGCATCAAACTCGCACGGGCACTCGGTGCCCATGTCACCGTGCTGTCTCACTCATCGTCGAAGCGCGAAGACGCGCTGCGGCTCGGAGCCGAGGAGTTCGTGATCACATCCGACGCCGCGAGTCTCAAGCAACTGCGCGGCTCGTTCGATCTCATCCTCAACACCGTTTCCGCGGATCTCGACATCAATGAGTATCTGAAGCTCTTGAGGTGGAATGGAACGCTTGTCGTGCTCGGTCTGCCGGGGAAGCCGCTCGTCGTCCATGCGGGTTCGCTCATGGACAAGCGCCGCACACTGTCGGCATCCGGTATCGGCGGGCTGCGTGAGACGCAGGAGATGCTTGATTTCTGCGGTCAGCACAACATCGTGAGTGATGTCGAAATCATCACGCCCGCCGGAATCAATGCGGCTTGGGCTCGGGTTGTCGCGAGCGATGTGAAGTACCGCTTCGTCATCGACATCAAGGCCTAGACCTCGCAGATACCGCCATCGCAACAGGGCTGGATGTAGTAGCACTTCGGGCAGAAGTCCTTGCCGCCACGGCGCTCGAGTTGCACGGTTTCACAGGCGGGGCAGGGTCCTGGATCTCCCATCATGAGGAAAGGGTAGGACGTGCTCTGGCGGATTGTGCGGAACCGGAGAAGGATTGCGATGTGGTCCGTTCCGTCGCCTTTTACGCGACTCTGCTCTCGGTTGCATGGTCAGCCGGTCTGACGGCATTGGCGGCAGTGGGGAACACCTGGATCCTCGATCGCGTGGCTGGTGGCTACTTCGAGGGTGACGTCATGCCGATCGCACTGCGCATCGTGTATGCGGGATTCACGCTGCTCTTGCTCGGCGTCGTCTGGTTGGCGTGGCGGTACCACTCGAACACCGCATCGAGCCGGCAGCGCCGCCTCGGCAGGCTCGTCATTGCGCTCTCGGCGCTGAGTGCCGCCGTCAATGCGATTTCCCAGAGTCCGACGGAGCGCTATAACGCCATCGCTGCAGGCATCACGTTGCTCGGCATCGCGGTCCTCCGACGGCGGCCATTGCCGTCTCGCATCGATCTGCGGACGCGTCGCTAGCACCTCTTGCCGCCCAAACCGGAGGCCGACAGCCCTGCTGCTTGCATGTCCGTACCGCCGAACGGATAGCGTCCGCCTATGTCGTTGCTGCGTGTGCATGACCTCTCGGTCAGGTTCGGGGGCCTGCACGTCCTCGACGGTGTCACGCTTGAAGTACCGGAAGGCAAGATTGTCGGGCTTATTGGTCCCAACGGTGCCGGCAAGACCACCGTGTTCAACGTCATCTCCGGCTTTGTCTCACCGACGCAGGGGACCATCGAATGGCGCGGCGCCGTGCAACATCCTGCCCCACACAAATTGGTCGATCGGGGAATCGCGCGCACATTGCAGGGCGTCGGCCTCTTCGACTCGATGACGGTGCTGGACAACGTGCTGCTCGGAGCACATAGGCAGCAGCGCGGCGGGGTCATCGCAGGCATGCTGTCGTCGCCGTTGCTGCATGCGCGGGACGCCCAGCTGCATGATCGCGCGAATGCGGTGCTCGAGGAGATGGGGTTGTCGTCGATCGCAACGCGCACCGTTGCGTCGCTGCCGTACCCAGTGCGCAAGCAGGTGAGCCTTGCCCGAGCCCTTATCAGCGACCCGGAACTCGTGATGCTTGATGAACCGGCGGGCGGTATTGGTGCACCGGACATCGCAGCACTGAGCAATCTCATCCGACAGTGGACACCCGGCCGCAGTGTGCTGGTGGTTGAACACCACATGGACTTCGTGATGACGACGTGCGACTACATCTATGTGCTCGATGCAGGTCGGATCATTGCGTCAGGCGTCCCTGCCGAGATCCAGGCGAACCAAGCAGTACGTGACGCCTACTTGGGCCAGGTGTGACATGACCCTTCGCATCCGTGAAGTCACCGTGCAGTACGGGGAGATGTCCGCATGTGCCGGCATCAACATCGACGTCCCGTCCGGCAAGGTGACGACGGTGGTCGGCGCAAACGGTGCAGGCAAATCAACACTGCTGCGGGCCTGCGCGGGCCTCGTGCGCATGCAGGCAGGACGAGTGCTGCTTGACGGCGCAGCAATCCAACAGCTCTCCCCGAGCGAACGCGTGCACGCGGGACTCGCCTTTGTGCCAGAAGGTCGCGCCACGATTCCGGAACTCACCGTGGAGGAGAACCTCGCACTCGGAGGTCTCACACGATCGCGTGAACGAAGCCGCAAGCGCGCAATGGAGATGCTGGAGCTCTTTCCTTCACTCGCAGCACGCAGGTCAATGCGCGCAACCGTGCTGAGCGGTGGTGAACGCCAGCAGTTGGCGATCGCACGTGCACTGATGGCCGAGCCGCGCACATTATTGCTCGATGAACCGAGCCTCGGCCTCGCGCCGCTGGTGGTGACCCAGATGCTCGAACTCGTCCAGCGTCTCGCCGTAGAGACATCCCTTGGCATCCTGCTCGTGGAACAGAACGCTGCGAAGGCCCTGCAGATCGCGGATCATGCCTATGTGTTGTCGCTCGGCAAGGTTGTTGCCGACGGACCGGCGGAAACGATCGCAAGCGACGCGCGTCTTCTCCATGCATATCTGGGGGTGGCGTGATGCAGTTGCTCAACACACTGCTTTCCGGTCTCAGTAGCGGCGTTGTCTATGGACTCATTGCGCTTGCCGTTGTGTTCGTGTGGCGCTCGAGCCGCGCAGTGAATTTCGCCCAGGCGGGTCAGGCAATGATCTCCGCCTTCGTCGCACTGACCGTGATGACATCGACGGGGAACTGGCTGCTTGCCATCACAGCCGGAGCAATCGTCGGCGTGCTCGTCGGCGCGATCTCCTACGCACTGGTGCGCCGCGCATTGCGGACCCAGGGTGTCAGTGGTGCGCTCATCTCCTCGTTGGGCCTGCTCGCAGTGTTCCAATCCGTCGCGGCGATGATCTGGGGCGGTGACATCCGCTACTTCGCAGCACCTGTCTCAACCGACGGTTTGAAGATCGGTGGTTCGACGCTGCTGTTCAGTTCCTACGACGCGCTCGTTCTTGTTGTGTCGCTCGCCCTTGTTGCCGGTCTATCGCTGTTCATGCAGCGCACTCGAATCGGCCTCTCCATGCGCGCCGCCGCATTCCACGAAGAAGTGGCGCGTATCAGCGGTGTCCGCGTTGGCCGGATGCTGCTCCTCGGGTGGGCGATCGCGGGAGGAATCGGCGGCATCGCTGGCGTGCTCATCGCGCCGCTGTCGTATCTGTCACCGAATTCCTTCGACATCATGATCGTGTTCGCATTCACCGCGGCGGTCGTCGGAGGCTTGGATTCGCCGGTCGGTGCGATGGTGGGCGGCGTCACCACTGGTCTGCTGCTGGCGATCGTCACCACGTACAGCCAGGCTGCTGATGCGCCTATTGCAGCACTCGTGGTACTTGTGCTCACACTCCTACTGCGACCGAGTGGTCTGTTCGGCACCCGATCGGTTCGGAGCGTGTAGTGATGCGGTCGATTCGGCAATTGCTGTTGATGATCACGATCGTGATCGTCGTTGGGTTCGCATGGGTGCTGCTCAACGATCGCGTGGACGCCCTGTGGAACCTCCGACTCGCATACATCGCGATGTACGCAACTGTGTTGTCCGGCATGGTGCTGCTCGTCGGTCACAGTGGTCAGGTATCGCTTGGGCACGGCGCGTTCATGGCTGTTGGCGGCTACACCTTTGCGTTGGCGCTCACCCGCGGCTGGTCGTTGCCGATCGCATTCGTCGCCGTGGTTGTCGTCGGCATCGTGTTCGGTCTCGGCGTCGGTGTGGTTGCTGCACGCCTGAGTGGCCCGTACCTCGCCGGCTTGACGCTCGGACTCGCGGTCGGTCTTCCCGCGCTTGCGAATCGTTTTCCGGAACTCCTCGGCGGCGACAGTGGGCTGCTCCTCGACGGGCCGTACCCACCAGACTCCTTCGGCATGGACTTCCCCCTCGAGCGGTGGCAGTCGTGGATCGCAGGAGCGGTCGGCATCGTCGCGTTCACGATGATCGCGGCCCTCATCACCTCTCCTGCCGGACGCGCGATCCGTGCGGTGCGGGACCATGAGGTTGCAGCGGCGCTCGCCGGCGTCGATCGATCCCGCACGAAGATCGCCGCCTTCGCGGTATCGGCAGTCTGCGCAGCGCTCGCGGGTGCAGTGCTGACGACGATCCTCGGACTGGCCGCCCCGGGAGCCTTCGGCATCGGGCTGTCACTGTCGCTGCTCGTGGGCGTTGTCGTCGGCGGCCGGCAGAGCCTCGTTGGCGCCGGGATCGGGGCGCTGCTCCTTGCACTCCTGCCGGAGCTCCTCGGGAATGCCGTGAGCGGCCTCGCCTTGCCCGAACGGATAGCCGTGAACCTCGCCGGCCTCGTGTACGGCCTGCTGCTCCTTTTGACCGTTGGGCTAGCGCCGGCGGGAGTTGCCGGATTGTTGCGACGCGTTGGCCGGAATCGCCTTCCGCAGTAGGGCCTTTGGGTCTACGTTCTCGTGTCATCTGATACCCAGCAGATCAACTGGGAGAAGTCACTGTGGAGGTCACTCGTGCTTCGTGTACCCACTCGCCTGACGGTGGCGGTCGCCGTAGCAGCACTGGCTGCCGGCTTCATGCCGTCTGCCACGGCTGCCGAGGTGGGGGTCAGCGCTACTGAGATCAAGATCGGCGCTCACCTGCCACTGACAGGTCCTGCCTCACCGGGCTACAAGGACGTCGGTCCAGCCATCAAGGCGTATTTCGACTACGTGAATGCCAACGGTGGCATCAATGGTCGCAAGGTCAACTTCGTGTACAAGGACGACAAGTACGACCCGGCGCAGACCAAGCGCGTGGTGTCGTCACTGCTGCTCCAGGACAAGGTGTTCGCGATCATGAGTGGTCTCGGCACCGCAACGCATTCGACGGTGGTCAAAGACCTCAATCGACGCGCCGTCCCGGATCTCATGGTCTTGTCCGGCTACAGCGGTTTCGCTGATGCAAAGAAGTACCCGACGACATTCCCGGGTCTTCCCTCGTACATCGTGGAAGCCAAGGTTATGGCGAAGTTCATCTCGGATACCGATGCTTTGAAGTCGAAGAAGGCGTGCCTGCTCTTCCAGGACGACGATTTCGGTCGTGACGCGAGGAAGGGCTTCGCGGCTGCCGGGTTCTCCTTTGCTGCGACGCAGGGCTACAACGCGGCGCTGCTTGCAAGCACCGGTGTGAAGACGCAGATCGGTGCGTTTGCCGCTGCAAAGTGCGAACTGGTCGTCGTCTTCGGTGTGACCGCGGCAACCGCAAACGCGATCGCAACCGCGAAGGCGCTCGGTTTCAGCCCTGACTGGCTCGCATCATCGGTTGGTGCGGACAAGAAGACGCTCGACGATCTCGGTGTTCCGAAGGTGCTGCTCACCGGCGTTTACTCGCCGAACGTGATGCCTGCTCCGGAAAACACTTCTGATCCGTACATCGCGTTGATCTCCAAGATCCTCACCGACGCAGGTGTGCCGGTGACGTCGTACACGGTCGCGGGTGTCAACAACGCATTCCTCGTCGCTCAGGCGATCAAGGCTGCGGGCAAGAAGTTGACGCGCAAGGGCCTGCTTGCCGCAATGAGCAAGGCATCGGGCTTCAAGACGGCGGCACTTGTCGCCTATGACGGTGCCTCGCGACAGGGCTACAACGGCTTCTTCGTCGGGCGTTATGACACCAGCCTCGTCCAGAAGCAGGTGTCCGCGAGCGTCTACCAGACCGATTCCGGTTCCGGAGCGGTTGTGGCATCCACCTTCTCTCGTCCGGCAGCGCCGGCGAAGTTGATTCCGTGAGGACGGTCATGAAGTTCAATTCAATGCGTTCACGTGCCCTTACGGCATTCACCTCGCTTGTCATGGTCGCTGGACTCGCAGTTGCGAGCCCGGCAAGTGCGGAAACGAAGACCGTCTGCTACCCGGGTGAGACCCTGCATCAGTGCGCAGGCGATCTCGGCAACGGTCTCGGTTCCTATGACGTGCTGCTTCCCAGCAACTTCAACGGCACTCTGTTGCTGTTCTTCCACGGCATTCGCTTCGGCAAGAACACACCGGTGCTGCAGTCGTTGAAGGCAGCAGGTATCGATTACTCGAAGGATCCGAGCTACAGCTCGGTCACGGTTCCCGGTTTTGGTCCGGCGTGGGTCGCAAACGGCCGCGCCGAACTCGCCCCCGGCGGCAGTGAGGCACTCGCGCAGGCGATGATGGCCAAGGGCTTCGGCGTTGCCGGCCTCGGCTACGGCGCAACGCAGAGCTGGGCGGTCCAGGAAGCCCTGGCTGCCGGTCAGGCCTTCGTGAAGTTGGCACAGGGCGGCTATGTCCACGGCATGAAGCGGATCATCGTGTGGAGCGAGAGCATGGGCACGTTGCCTGCGCTCAAGCTTGCGGAGACCACCCCCGGTATCGCCGGCATGTACTCAACCTGCCCGACGCCGCCGTCGACTGAGCTCGCGTTCTCCCAGGCGCTCGATGCACTCTACGTGCTGAAGGTGCTCGGCGGCCTCGATCTCAAGCTCACGTATTCCGCGGGTCCTGCTGGCCTCGGCGAGGCGTACGGCGACTTCACCAAGGTGCTCGGATTCCTCGGTGACATCCGGGCCGACGCCAACTCGGTTGCCTCGACGAAACTGCTGAAGCGCAACGTCGTTCTGCTCGCCGGTCTGATCGCCGGTCTGCCGGAGGCGTCCGCCACATATGACGGCATCACCACCGGAGGTCCGCTCCTCGCGTCGCAGCTCAACTCGAGCGCTGCAATGGCCGAGAACCTCGGTGCTGCCGCACTGCTCGCAACCGTTCTCCGGTTCGACGTCGAATCACGTATTCGCGTCGCTGGTGGCATTGCAACCGGCAGTGCGAACTTCACAGACAACGTGAACACGTCGTACACCGATCTGTTGAGTGACGAACAGCGTGCCCAGTACGAGACATTCCTCAACCTCGGTGGCACCAATGTCGTCGACATGATGCTCGCTGCACTCGATGCATCGAAGGGCAAGGAAGCCGGTCGCTACGCTGCGAACCCTGCAGCAGTGGCAGCCGCAAAGGCGACCTTCCCGGAGTACACCGGCGTTGCGAAGATTCCGACGGTGCTCGTCGGCTATGAAGTCGATAACGTCACGCAGGCCGGACAGGTTGCCCGCTACGTCGATACGACGAAGGCAGCGACCAAGAAGGGCAAGCAGCCGCTGGCTGTCGGCGTCTATGCGGCAGCACCTGCTGATGGCTGGACCGTCCTCGGAAACGATGCTGCAACTGCAGCGAAGCGCACCAGCGGCATCGGCCACTGCGGCGGTTCGTCGAGCCTCACCGGGCCACAGCACGTTGCATTGATGCCGGCTCTCGACATGTGGGTCCGGAAGGGCGCCAAGCCGGGAATAGCAGCCATTAAGGCGGTTCGTGCCACCACCGGACTCGGCTTCCAGAGTGATCCGCTCTGGGAACCGGTTGCGGTCAAGCGCTAACGAAATCGAAAGGGGCACCACCGGAGGTGGTGCCCCTTTCGTATGCGCATCTATGCAAGAACGCTCGTTTGCACATGCTCGAAGATCAGATTCGTCACGGTGTTCGCCACGTCGTCGCGGCGACTCAGATGTTCGGCGACGAAGTCTCGTACTGCATCGGTGCTTGCAGCAGCGATGTGCAACATGAAGTCATCGGCACCGCCAAGGAAGAACACATTCATGACTCCGGGCAGGTTCGCTACTTCCTTTGCGAATGTGCCGACATGGGATCGGGTGCTCGCCTTCAATCGGACTGCGATGAGCACCTGCACACCGAGTCCGATGGCACCGGGATCGATGTCGGCGTGGAATCCGCGGATGACGCCGCGATCCTGCAAGGAACGGATCCGACCGAGGCACGTTGATGGCGCAATCCCGATGTCCTCGGCAATGGCGTTGTTCGTCATCCGGCCGTCTTGGCCGAGCAGGCGGATGATCTGCCGGTCGATGGCATCGAGTTCCCGAAGAAGATTCGATTCGACGGCCGAATCAACGGCAGATTTCGCAGAATATGCAGACATGTCGCCAGTCTAGAGAATGTTCTGCGGAAATCTAGCAGCCTTCTCGCTGATTCTTCAGAATTATCGAATTCACCACTGGAGGATGCATGAAGGTCGGCGTACCCCGCGAGATCAAGAACCACGAGTACCGCGTTGCGATCACGCCGGCAGGCGTGCACGAGTTCGTGGTGCACGGGCATGAAGTGTTCATCGAACACGATGCAGGCATCGGCTCGTCAATCAGCAATGAGGAGTACGCCAAGGCCGGCGCCAAGATCCTCCCGACCGCCGATGATGTCTGGAACACCGCCGATCTCATCCTCAAGGTCAAGGAGCCGATTGCCGATGAGTACCACCGGATGCGCAACGGCCAGGTGCTCTTCACCTATCTCCACCTCGCGGCGTCGAAGCCATGCACGGATGCGCTGATGGAACGAGGCGTCACATCGATTGCCTACGAGACCGTGCAGTTGCCTGACGGATCGCTCCCACTGCTGGCGCCGATGAGTGAAGTGGCAGGCCGGCTGGCACCGCAGGTCGGATCGCACGCACTGATGCGAGCACAGGGTGGACGAGGCACGCTGCTCGGTGGCGTGACCGGCGTCCGTGCCGCCACTGTCGTCGTCCTCGGAGCCGGTGTGGCAGGTGTGAATGCAGCTTTGATCGCGCATGGAATGCAGGCGCGCGTGATGATCCTCGACAAGTCGGTGGCACGACTGCGGCAGGTGGATCTGCAGTTCAACGGTGAGATCCAGACGATCACATCGAATGCATTCGAGGTCGAGCAGGCCGTGCTCGAGGCGGACATGGTGATCGGCGCTGTGCTGATTCCAGGTGCAAAGGCGCCGAAGTTGGTGACGAATGAACTCGTCAGCCGTATGAAGCCCGGCTCGGTACTTGTTGACATCTCGATCGATCAGGGCGGCTGCTTCGAGGACTCCCGTCCGACGACACATGCGGATCCCACCTACAAGGTGCACAACTCGATCTTCTACTGCGTCGCGAATATGCCCGGCGCTGTTCCGCACACCTCGACGTATGCCCTCACGAATGTCACGCTGCCGTACGCAGTGGCGCTGGCGGACAAGGGTTGGAAGAAGGCACTGCAGGACGATCAAGCACTCGCAAAGGGATTGAGCACACATGCCGGCAACCTCACCGAGGAGCACGTGGCGGAAGCACACGGCATGCCGTACGTGCCATTGGCCGACGTCCTCGCGTAATCATGCGACCCTAGGGTCGTGGGCGTGAATCTCGAACCCGACGAAGCGGGGGACGTCTTCGGCGACGAAGATCCGGGTCAGCATCGCGCGGAAGTACGACGCCGTTGGGGCACAACCGAGGCGTACCGGGAATCCGAGCGCCGCACGAATGCCTACTCCAAAGAGGATTGGTTGCTGCAGCGCAAGGAGAGCGAAGCAGTCAACCAACTGTTTATCGACGCGATGCTCGCTGGGTATCCGCCGGACAGCCAGCCCGCGAAGAATGCCGCGGAGGAGCATCGGCGGCAGATCGACAAGTGGTTCTACGAGTGCTCATACGACATGCACACGGGGCTGGGCGAGATGTACGTTGCGGATGCCCGGTTCACGCAGCATTACGAGGCCGTACACCCCGGACTCGCCAGGTATGTCTCCGACGCGATCATTGCGAACGCACTCGACCACATGTAGGAGCTATCTCAGGAACAGCACCAGCAGTGGTGCGATGAATACCTTCGAGATCATCGCTGCTGGGTAGGCGAACGAATATGCGAGATTGACGTTCGGGTTGAACTTCAAGCGCTCATTGACGAACACCAGCACGGCTGGCTGCGTCTGTGAGCCGGCCAACTGCCCGGCGGTTTCGAAGACGCGGGTACGGAACACGAACCGTGCCAATGCAATCTGCAGGATGGCTGACGTGAGCGTGACGCAGACACCGATCCCCAGCACGGTCACCCACGGTGTGCCCGAAAGGGAACCGAACAGTGCAGCACCTGCCTTGGAGCCGGCATACATGAGGAACAGGAGCAAGCCGAGCTCGCTCATCGCGGACGATGCTGCAAACGGAACGGTCCAGACAAACCTCCCCGTGCGCTGCAGCTTGCCGAGCACCAGGCCGGCGACCAGCGGGCCACCGGCGTTGCCGAGCATGAGCGAGACTCCGTTCGGCAACGGCAACGCGATGGCGCCGAGTGCCACACCGAGCCCGATTCCGACCATGGTTGCAACTGGATTGATGTTCCCGGCCTCGCGTTCCTGATCGCCGAAGAATCTCGCGACCTTGGCGAGCTGGTCCTGTGCAGCGGTGACGCGCACGCGGTCACCGAGTGCGAGCACGAAGTCATCCGTAGCGAGATGATCGATGGAACCGCGACGAACCCGGGTTGCGACTGCTCCGAACTTGTGCCCGAGCTTCAATTCGCCGATGGTTCGTCCGGCCACTTCCGACTTCGTGACGATGATCCGACGGAAGTCCACGTCCTTGCGGTCGAGTGGGAGATGCAATGTGGACGCATGTCCGAGTCGCTCGACCATCTTGTCGACGACATCCTGCGGACCGATGGCGGTCACGATGTCTCCCGGAACGGGCCAGTGTTCGTCCAGTGCGATAGTCACCAACCGGTTGTGGCGGTAGCGGGAGAACACGACCTTGTGCCCGAACTCCTCCACGAGCATGCCGAGTGGTGGCAGCCCCTCCTTATCGACGCGGATGCTCGTATGCACGAGTTCCACGTTCTCCTTGGCGGCCTCGGCAGCGACTTCGCGCATATCCCGCGTGACGAACCAACCGGCCGCCAACATGACGAGCACACCGCCGAGGTACGTGATTGAGTAGCCGATGGTGATGCCAGCAGCCATTTCGGGCTTCGCAGCGGAGGCTGCCGCAAGTGCAGGTGTATTCGTGAGTGCTCCGGTGTACAGACCGGCAATCGTCGCGACATCCAGACCTGCGGCTCGACCAAGTCCGATCGCCATTGCCGCGCCGGCCGCCATGGCCGCAACCACGGCAACGACCGGACCGAGCGCCGTTTTCAGTGAGCCGAAGAACGCCGGTCCCGACGAGACGCCGATGAGATACGCGAAGATCGCGAGCCCGAACTCACCAAGGATCTTGAGTTCCGGCAGCATCTCCAACGCCTTGGTCTCGGAGTCGATGGCAAGGTCGTGCGTTGCGAAGTATCCGGAGAACCCAATCGCCAGAAAGAGCACCGCTGCAGGCCCGAGGCTGAAGGACTTGAGTTTGAAATGTCCGATGTAGGAACCGATGCCGAGCACGATGGCGATGTAGAAGATGGTGTGCGTTGCGAGGAACTCCATGCCTCGATTCTTTCAGCGCTGATTCAGGATCGCCACCGTCGGCCCCGTGCATCGCGCCACGGAGCTGCCACCGGGAGACCGGTGCCGCGGGATCAAAGAACGACGCCTTCGCGCGCCAACCACTGTTCGCGCGTGACAGCCCACGACGTGTGCGGCTCATCGCCGCAGGAACACGCACCGGTGTTGTCGATGATGGAGAAGCCCAACTTCTCCGGAATCCGGCGACTCTTCAGATTGTCGATCTTGTGCTTCAACAGCACGCGGTGAACCTCGGGGAATCGGAATGCGTAGTCGGTAAGTGCTTTGGTGACCCGGGTCGCGATGCCACGTCCCTGCCACTCCTCATCCACCCAATACCCGACCTCGACATCATGCGGTTCGTTGCGGTCGTGCAATCCGGTGCCACCGACGAGTTGCCCTGCGCAGAAGATTCCGATCGCCTGATCAGCGCCGTCCACGGGGTACTTCTCGACCCACTCCGCAAGCAGTGCGCGGCGCGCGTCGAGTCCGATCGGCTCTTTGAGAATCCAGGGGCCGATCCAGGGGAGGAGGTACTCGCGATTCGTCACGATGGCATCGTCGAGCAATTGCAGATCATCCATCGTGTACTCGCGCACGACCAGCTCGTCGATGACGAGTGGCGGATGCACGCGGATCTTGGCCATGGGCCAAGGGTAGGCGCTATTGCGTGATGTAGTTGATCAGCGCGGAACGTTCGTCGGCCAGTTCCTCGAGCCTATGGCGCACGAGATCACCAATACTGACCACGGCAAGGAGCGCGCCTTCGCTGTCGACGACGGGCACGTGACGGAACTTGTGCTCGGTCATTGTCTGCATGAGACCTTCGACAGTGTCTTCCTGTGTGCAGGTGTACACGTCCTTCGTCATGAGATCCGCAACCGTGAGGGCGCTCACTTCACCCGTGTGCGTGGCCAATGCGCGTACGACGTCGCGCTCGGAAATGATGCCCACGATGTGCCGGCCGTCGTCGGACACGATCACTGCGCCGATGTTGTGGCGTTTAAGGACGTCGACGAGGTGTGCGATGTTCGAACTGCTGTTGATCGTGGCAACGAACGGACCCTTGTGGGCGATGATGTTTGCGATCTTCACGACGACCCCCTCTACGGATAACCGCATGTTCCGCCAACCGGGGTCGCTGCACAAGACCCCTAGGTGTTCGGATCCACTCCTTCCGGCTCCCGGCTGGAGCGGACGACCACCACCAGTCCGATGAGCACGAGGACGGCACCGGGCAGCAACTCCCAGGGCGGCGTCTGGCCGGGCCAGACCCAGCCGAGCAGGGTTGCTCCGGGCACTTCCAGCAGGATCGCAAGACTCACGGCCGTGGCACTGAAGCTTCGGAGTGCCATGTTCATCAGCGAGTGGCCACCGAGCTGTGCGAAAACCGTGATCGCGACGATCAGCCACCAGTCACGGACGCTGAAGCCGACGAGTTGGGTGCCGGTCACGAGGCAGAGTACGAGCAGGGTGAGCGCCGCAACGACATAGACGACTGATGTGTAGGCGGACAGCGGGAGGACGGATCGCACGCGCTGGCCGAACACCACGTACGCGGCGGCGGCAACTGCACCGGCGAGCGCGAGGAGGTCTCCGAACAAGGCGTCGGGGTCGAGCGAGATGTCGATGCCGGTGAGCACGAACGTCCCGATCAATGCGATGCCGATTCCGATCCACTCCGCACGTGGTGCGCGATGACCGGTAGCAAAAGCGATGAGGGCAGCCCAGACCACTTGGGTGGCGACCAAAGCAGTGGATGCTGCGATCGACGTGTAACGCAGCGACGGGATCCAGGTGCCGAAATGCATCCCGAGCAGGATGCCCGCCGCGAATGTGTACCACCACATTTTCGGCGAAAGCGCTCGAAGTTGCGCGCGTTGACGAAAAGCGAAGGGGATCGTGGCAGCTGCACCGAGGATGTTGCGCCACAACGCGATGGCGAGAACAGGTCCGCTGAATGCCACGATGATCGGACCGGAAAACGCGATGCTCACAATCGAGACGGCGAGGGCTGCGGTGTCGATGCGTCGTTCGCGGCTCATGCCTCCAACGCCTCCATTGCTTCCAACCAGGCTGCCTCGAGTCGCGCCTTGTCCTCGTGCAGTGACCGCAGGTCGGCATCCAATTCCGCGATTCTTCCGTAGTCGGATGCGTGTTGCGCCATTTCTCCATGCAGCGTGGCTATTCGGTCTTCGCACTTCTCCATCTGTCGCTCGAGCCGCTGCACCTCCTTCTTGAGCATGCGCTCGTCCGCGCCCGTCGACCTCGGCTTCTGTGCGTTCGGTCGCTCCGTCACCACCGACGAACGGAGTCGGAGGTACTCGTCGATACCTCCCGGCAGGTCGCGGATCTGTCCGTCGCCGAGCAGTCCCACGAAGCGCTCGCTCACACGTTCGAGGAAGTAGCGATCATGGGAGATGCAGAGCATCGTGCCCGCGAAACCGTCGAGCAGATCTTCAAGTGCGGCAAGGGTTTCGACGTCGAAGTCATTCGTGGGTTCGTCGAGCACGAGCACGTTGGGTCCGGCCATGAGGAGTCGGGTGAGTTGCAGTCGGCGACGTTCGCCACCAGAGAGATCTCCGACAGGCGTCCATTGCGCCTCCGGGCCGAAGCCGAGTTTCTCGCACAATTGCGATGCGGTGAGCTCGCGACCTTTGCCGAGATCCACCCGTTCGGCAACACGCTGCACGGATTCGAGCAATCGCCACGCGGGATCCAGCTCCTCGAGGTGCTGACTCAGATATGCAGGTTTCACCGTGACGCCGGTGACGAGTTTGCCGACGTTCGGCTTGATGTGGCCGAGCAGCATGCGGACGAGCGATGTCTTGCCCGCACCGTTCACTCCGACGATGCCGATGCGATCCCCGGGCCCCACATTCCAGGTCTGCCGGCGCAGGAGCAGGGTGTCCCCAACGGCGAGATCGGTGTCGTGCAATTCGAACACCGTTTTCCCGAGGCGTGCGCCGGCGAAGCCGAGCAACTCGATGCTGTTTCTCGGCGGCGGTTCACCGTGGATAAGTTGATTCGCGGCATCGACGCGGAACTTCGGCTTCGTGGTTCGTGCCGGTGCTCCGCGACGCAACCAGGCCAGCTCCTTTCGCAAGAGATTCCGACGACGTGCATCCTCCGCGCTGGCCTGTCGCGAGCGCTCGGCCTTGGCAAGCACGTATGCGCTGTACCCGCCCTCGTATTCCTCGACCGAACCATCCACGACTTCCCACATGCGATCACAGATCTCGTCGAGGAACCAACGGTCATGTGTGACGACGATGACGGCAAGATTCCGTCGCGATTTCAGGTGTGATGCCAGCCAGGCGATTGCTTCGACATCGAGATGGTTCGTCGGTTCGTCGAGTAGGAGAACGTCGAGTTCCGTGATGAGCAGTCTGGCGAGCGCAACGCGTCGACGTTCACCGCCACTCATCGGTGCAACTGTTCGATCGAGCACGTCGTTGGAGTGTCCGCCGAGGATGCCGTTGAGGACGTCGCGGATTGCTGCGTCTCCGGCCCAGTCATGCTCTGCGAGATTGCCGAGCACAACAGATCGCACCGTCGCATCAGCCGCGAAGTCGTCGATCTGGGCGAGCATGCCGAGTCGAACGTCGTTGCCGCGCGTGACCCGACCGATTTCCACCGGTTCCCGCCCGGCAATTACACGCATCAGTGTCGACTTGCCGCCACCATTGCGGCCGACAATGCCGATGCGTTCGTTTTCGGCGACACCGAGCGACACGTCATCGAGTACGGGACCTTTTCCGTACGACTTCGAAACGTGCTCAATGTTGATGAGATTGCGGGTTGCCATCGCGGTCAATTGTGCTACAGAAGTATGGAACGATTGCACGCATGCAGAAGTCGCCATTGCGTGAGGTCCTGACGCTGGCGATTCCGGTATCTCTCGAGATGCTGGTCGCACTCGTCATGAACTTCATCAACCAGATCGTGGTCGGCGGTCTTGGCGCCACCCCGATTGCGGCTGTGGGCTTCAGCAACTCGATCACGTTCATCGCGATGATCACCTTCGGTTCCATTGGCGGATCTGTGGCGATCATGGCCTCCCGTGCACACGGTGGCGGCAGGCTGCACGAGCTCAATGCGGTGGTGCACGCCGCCCTCGTCCTCGGATCGCTCATCTCCGCGGTCTTCATCGCGATCCCGGCGTTCTTCCCCTCACAGGTGCTCACCATCGCCGGAGGCTCGTCAACGGTGGTTGCAACCGGATCCGAGTACTTGCGGCTCACCTCCATCGCGTTGCTCCCAACCGTTGCGAGCCGCGTGTTCGGCGGCTTCATGCGTTCCACCGGCCGTACGCGCACGCCACTCATTGCCACATCCATCGCAACAGTGACGAACACCGTTGTCGGAATCCTGCTGGTATACGGCGTCGGTCCGTTTCCGGAACTCGGTGTCGTCGGCGCTGGCTACGCGACGTTGCTCGCGTCACTGCTGAATGTCGGCATTCTGGTCTTCATCATCTACGGACGTGCGCATCTCCTGCACTGGGAATTGCCGCTCACGCGTCTCGAATGGAGACAGGTCGCAGCGCCACTCATGACGCTGGCCGCTCCGATGGCACTCACCGAATTGGTGTGGTCGTTCGGGATGTACCTCTACAACGTGCTCTTCCAACGACTCGGTGACGAACCGCTTGCGGCCGCCCAGATCGCCGGCACCCTTGAAGGGGTGTTCATCGTGACCGCATTCGGACTCATGAACGCGTCGACCGCACTTATCGGCAAGTCGCTTGGCCAGGGCGATGCAAAGGCGGCTCGGCAATGGGTGCGACGGATCAAGAAGGCATCGGTGGTCGGCGGCTTCATCCTCGGCGCCGCGTACCTCGCGTCGGCGTCGCTGCTGCCGCTGCTGTTCCCGAATGTCTCGCCGGAGGTCCGTCGGATGGCAATCATCGCGATCGCGATCAACGCATTGTTCGAATGGGCGAAGACACTGAATGGAGTGATGGGTGTTGGCGTCCTGCCGAGCGGCAGCGACATGAAGGGCGTGGTGCTCGGTGACGGTCTCAGCATCGGTCTCGTGGGCTTGCCGGTCGGTGCCCTGCTCGGTCTGTGCACGCCGCTCGGTCTCTACGGCGTCGTCATCGGCAGACAACTCGAGGAAGTCTGCAAGCAATTCATCTTCCGCGCCCGGGCACGACGAATCGACTGGGAACGGCTCGCGATCGAACATGGTTCGGGTGCTAGCCTCGAGCCGAAATGAGCACGCACCTCGACATGATTTCGACGGCCATCGACGCACTTGCGCAGGGTCGCTACGTCATCGTGCTCGATGAGAACGATCGCGAAACCGAGGCTGCACTGATCTTCCCTGCAGCGACGGCAACTGCGGAGCAGATGGCGTACCTCATGCGCAACAGCACCGGCATCATCGGGGTGGCAGTGCCCGGCGAGGTCCTGGACCGACTCGGCATTCCGCCGATGACGGCGATCAACCAGCACTCGCACGGTATCGGCATGGCGGTGTCGGTGGACGCACGCAACGTGCGGGGCAACGGGGCTTCGGCGGCGGATCGCGCACTCACTGCTCGGGTGATTGCGGATCCGAATGCTCGACGCACGGATGTCGTGCGCCCGGGCTGCATGTTCCCGTACCGCGCCGTATCCGGTGGTGTGCTCCGTCGCACCGGTTGTGTCGAAGCAGCAGTCGACCTCTTCAAGATCGGCGGAATGCCCGCGGCGGCGGTCACCGCGGAACTCGTGAACGACGACGGCAGTCTCATGAACGGTGCACAGGCCCGCACGTTCGCGCAGGCGGGCGACATTCCATTGGTCACCATTCCCCAACTCGTGCAGCATCGCATGAGCAACGAACGTGCGATCGAACGCGTGGCAGAGGCGGAACTCCCCACCGACTTCGGCATGTTCCGCATGATCGGCTACCGCAGTCTGGTCGACGATGCCGAACATGTTGCGCTGGTCGCCGGCGACATCTCGAGCGGTGAGGATGTGCTCGTACGTGTGCATGCCGAATGCCTGCTCGGCGACGTCGTATGTTCGACGCGCTGCAAATGCAATGCGCGACTGCATCGGTCCATGCAACGGATTCAGGACGAAGGACGCGGGGCGCTGATCTATACGCGTGCGCAGGCTGCGCAGGGATCGGGACTGCTGGCGAGAATCACGGCGTATTCGGTGGGCGATGATGCGAGTTCGCATCTACCGCCAACCGATGTGAAGAACTACGGCACCGGATCGCAGATCCTCAAGGATCTCGGCGTGCACTCGATGCGACTGCTCACCGGCGCCCCGGATCGCCCAGTCAACCTCGAGAGCTTCGGCCTGAGCATCACCGGCGTAGAAGCGATCTGACCGCTCGTCGTCGGTCACGGTCGGCTCGAAACCCCGAACAGCCGCAATCTGCACCATTCGGCAGAGCAGGTTCTACGGTCTGGGCATGGACCTCTTCACCCGAATTGCGATCATGGATCAGCTACAGGTGCTGCTCGATGCGTTCGTGGCATCCGTGCTTGGCGGTCTGATCGGGTGGGAGCGGGATCGGGCCGGGAAGTCTGCGGGTCCACGAACCATGGCGCTCGTTGCCACTGCTGCGTCGATGGTGGTGTCGATCGGTGTCATCGTCGACCGCAACGCCGCACTCGGGGATCCGACACGCGCCATGCATGCCGTAATCACGGGCATCGGCTTCCTCGGCGCTGGCCTCATCTTCAACGGGAAGGCATCCGGAGTCCAGGGTGTCACCACTGCCGCTACCGTGTTCGCGACCGCCGCCGTCGGATCCGCGGTCGGACTCGGTTTCCAACTGTCGGCTGTGGGGATCACCGTGCTACTCCTCGCGATTCTGAGGTCCACCCACATGCTCGAAGCAGCGGCGATCAAACTGCACCTGACGGAGAACGAGCAGAACGACTGACCGCAGTCACACTTACACTTGGCCCACCAGCCTTCGTAGCTCAATGGATAGAGCAGCTCCGTCCTAAGGAGACGGTTGGGGGTTCGACTCCCTCCGAGGGCACTCGTTAGAGTCGTCTCATGACCACATGGGAATACGCCACGGTGCCGTTGCTCGTCCACGCAACAAAGCAGATCCTCGACAACTGGGGACTCGATGGCTGGGAGCTCGTACAGGTCGTGCCGGGCCCGAACCCCGAGAGCCTGGTCGCATACTTCAAGCGCCCGATTGGCGGCTGAAATGTCCACAGTCGAAGCAACGCTCGCACGTCTCGGCCACACACTTCCAGACGTCGCTGCGCCGATCGCCGCGTACGTGCCCGCCGTTCGGTCCGGAAATCTCGTCTACACCTCGGGGCAGTTGCCGATGGTCGACGGCAAACTCATCACCACCGGCAAAGTTGGTGCGGAGGTCGACGTCGACACCGCGCGAGTGCTCGCCGAGCGTTGCGCGCTCAATGGGCTTGCCGCAATCAAGCAGGTCATCGGTGACCTCGACAAGATCGTCCGGGTTGTGAAGCTCGTCGGGTTTGTCGCCGTCGATCCGGCATTCACCAATATGTCGTCGGTTGTCAATGGTGCGAGTGATCTGCTGGGTGCCTGTTTCGGTGACGCCGGCAAGCATGCACGTTCCTCTGTGGGCATGGCAGCGCTGCCGCTGGATGCCCCGATCGAAGTCGAACTCATCGTTGAAGTTCACGATTAGGATCCACTTGTGAACAAGGCCCTGATGTCGAATCCGCTGTTCGCGGCCCTCGATCCCGAAGCAGCAGGTGCGCTGCGCGCGTCGATGGTCGAACTGCGGGCGCGTAAGGGCGACGTCATCTTCGTCGAGGGCGAACCGGGCGACCGTTTGTACATCGTCGTCGAGGGGAAGGTGGTCCTCGGCCAGCAGGCACAGGATGGTCGCGAGACATTGCTTGCAGTGCAGGGCCCCGGAGAGATGTTCGGCGAGCTGTCGTTGTTCGATCCCGGCATCCGTACGTCGACCGCAACCGCGCTCACCGACGCGGTCGTGCTCGGCCTTGGTCGCGAGGCACTCCGTCCCTGGCTTGCCGGGCGTCCCGAAGTCGCGGAAGCATTGCTCCAGGCACTGGCGCAGCGACTTCGTCGCACGAATGAGGCGATGTCCGATCTCGTGTTCTCCGATGTGCCGGGTCGCGTGTCGAAAGCGCTGCTCGATCTCAAGGACAAGTTCGGTGTCGAGCGCAATGGTGAGTGGTTCGTCGAACATGACATGACGCAGGAAGAACTTGCGCAACTCGTTGGCGCCTCGCGCGAGACCGTGAACAAGGCGCTTGCAGATTTCGTGCACCGAGGCTGGCTGCGCGTCGAGCAGCGTTCGGTCACGATCACGGATCTCGAGCGCCTGCAGCGCCGTGCCAAGTGACAAGGCGCAAGTCCGCGCGATCTACAACGCGCTGAAGAAGACCTATCCGGACGCGCACTGCGAATTGGATTTCAAGAATCCATTGCAGCTTACTGTCGCCACAATCCTCTCCGCGCAGTGCACTGATCGCCGCGTGAATCTCGTGACACCTGCACTCTTCAAGCAGTATCCAACAGCGAAGGCGTTCGCGTCCGCCGATCGTGCCGAACTCGAAGCGCTCATTGCACCCACCGGGTTCTTCCGGAACAAGGCGACGTCGATCATCGGGATGGCGCAGAAGGTTGTGCACGACTTTGGTGGCGCGATACCGGGAACCCTCGAGGAACTGGTGACTCTGCCCGGTGTTGGGCGCAAGACGGCGAATGTGATTCTCGGCAATGCTTTCGACATTCCGGGGATCACTGTCGATACGCATTTCGGTCGACTTGCACGTCGATTTGCATGGACGACGCACACCGATCCGGTGAAGGTTGAACGCGACATCATGGAGTTGTTCCCATCCAAGGACTGGACGATGCTGTCGCACGTGATGGTCTGGCACGGTCGACGTCGATGCCATGCAAAGAAGCCTGCATGCGGCGCCTGCCCGATTGCGCGGAGGTGCCCGGCGTTCGGTGAAGGCCCGACAGATCCTGCTGTTGCTGCCAGACTCGTGAAGACCGAGGGCCGACTGTGACGTGGTTGGCCGACGTCAGGGCGTTCGTCGAGCGCGTGCAGCCCGAGGATTTCGCGCGTTCACTTGCACCCGATGATTTCGTCGGACGTGAAAGTGCGATCCTCATCCTGTTTGCCGATGGTGAGCAGGGACCGGACCTGCTCATCATCGAACGCAGTCACAATCTCCGCTCGCATGCCGGTCAGCCCGCGTTCCCCGGCGGCGGTGCGGAACCCGACGACGACACCCTCATCACGACGGCACTGCGCGAAGCGCAGGAGGAAACTGCTGTGAATCCGGTTGATGTCACTGTCATCGGCCTCCTTCCCCGACTGTTCGTTCCGGTGTCCGGGTTCGTCGTGACCCCGGTCGTTGCGCACTGGCACCGACCGGGACCCGTCTTTGCAGCGGATCCGTTGGAGGTCGCGAGTGTGCATCGGGTTGCGGTTGCCGATCTTGTGAATCCCGCGAACCGGGTGCGTTGGCGTCACCCGCGCGGCTACGTCGGTCCCGGCTTCCAGGTGAGCGGGCTGCTTGTGTGGGGATTCACGGGGCAGCTCATCGACGATCTGCTCCGGCAGCTCGGTTGGGACCAGCCCTGGGACAGCAGCCGGGTTGTGGATGTGACCTCGTGAATTGGCTCGACGTCCTGCTCACCGTGTCGCTGATCCTTGCGGTGACGAACGGCTGGAGGATCGGTCTGCTTCGCGGCATCACGGGATTCATCGGCCTGGTTGCCGGCGCCTGGCTCGCACTGCAGATCATCCCAATCGCATTCACTGCCTTTGATCTCGGGATCGCATCACGTGTGTTCGCCGGTCTTGGCGCGATCGTGGTGCTCGCAATGCTCGGCCAGGGCCTGGGATTCAGCGTCGGAACCGCCATCCGCAGCGCACTGTCTTGGTCGCCGATCCGATTCATCGATTCGCTGTTCGGAAGTGCATTCCGAGTGGTTTCATGGGGAGTTGTCACCTGGCTTGCGGCATCAATGCTTGCGCTGCTGCCGACCAATCCGCTCACCATGCAGGTGCGCGGTTCACAGATTGTGCAGCAGCTGGACGGTGTCGCCCCGACTGCAGCGGACCGGGCGACTGCAGCGCTTCGAAAAGTGCTCCGGAATACATCGTTCCCGCAGGTATTCGCCGGTATCGCACCGCAACCCACGAATTCGGTGGCGGCTGCGGAGCCGGGCATCGTTTCGGATCCCGACGTCGCTGCCGCATATGCATCGGTGGTCGAGGTGATCGCGGACGCCCCCGCCTGCGAATTGCGCATGACCGGCACGGGCTTCCTCTATGCCGATGGTCGGATCATGACGAATGCGCACGTCGTTGCGGGGGCGGATGACGTGTCCATACGACGTGACGGCGAGACCAAGCGGTACCGCGCGCAAGTCGTGCTGTTCGATCCGCGGCTCGACGTCGCTGTGCTGTCGGTGCGGAACTTCGATGGGAATGTGTTGCCGTTTGCACCGGAAGCAGCCGTCGGCGATGAGGGCGTCGTACCCGGATTCACGGGTGGGAAGCCGCTGTCACCCGATGCAGCTCGTGTGAGCGATGTGATCGTGGCGCGTGGTCATGACATCTATGGCGAAGGCCGCGTCGATCGCGAGATCTATGTCGTGCGGGCCTCGATTGCACCCGGCGATTCTGGTGCACCGCTGCTCGGCCTCGACGGCCGCGTACTCGGTGTGATGTTCGCAGCCGGTACCGACGTCACGGATGCAGGGTATGCACTGACGGCGAATGCTGTTGCGAGTGCGGCATCGCAAGGTGCGATATCAACCAACCCGGTATCGCTCGGGATGTGCAGTCGCTAGTCGCGGACGTGCGCGATGGTTTCGGCGACGGCGTTGTTCGTGCGTTCGAAGGATCGAAGTGCCAAGCGCGGACCATTGATCTTCTTCGCATTGCGACCCGACAGCAGGAGTAGCAGACCCGCGATGAGGATGCATGCGCCTGCAAGCAGCAGGAAGGCCAGCCACTCCGGAACACCAAGTGCTGCCATGCCGAACCCGAACGCGATGATGAGAAGGAAGATCGAGGTGACGAGCAGCAGCATGGCGAACATGAATGCGACGGACGCACGAAGTGCCCGCTTCACGCTCTGGGCGATCTCTGCCATCGCGAGTTCGATCTGGTTGCGGATCACCGACTGGAGATCCGCGATGACGCCGGCGAACAGTGCGCCGAGTCCCTTCTCGTTTCTGCTCATGACCGCAGGCTACCCGTGAACGGGTGGTCGGTGCATAGTCCGAACGGTCTCTGCACCCAACCGCGATTCGTCAGTCCTCCGGCTGACCGGATGCCAGGCCTTGGGAGATCATGTTCATGATGGTCGGGTCGGCAAGCGTTGTGACGTCGCCGATCGCCCGGTTCTCCGCGACGTCTCGCAGCAGGCGGCGCATGATCTTCCCGGAGCGGGTCTTCGGCAATTCGGGGACGACCATGATCTGCCGGGGTTTCGCGATCGGACCGATCTCGTGCGCAACGTGCTCACGGAGTTTCGCTGCGACCTGCTCACCATCCTCGAAGCCGGAGCGCAGGATCACGAATGCAACGATGCCCTGTCCGGTCAGTGGATCCGAGGCGCCGACAACCGCCGCTTCCGCGACCATCTCGTGCGACACCAATGCAGATTCGACTTCGGTGGTGGAGATGCGGTGGCCAGAGATGTTCATGACGTCGTCGACCCGACCGAGCAGCCAGATCGCGCCATCGTCATCCCACTTCGCGCCGTCACCGGCGAAGTAGCGCCCCTCGAACCGCGACCAGTAGCCGGCTTTGAAACGCTCCGGGTCGCCCCAGATCCCACGCAACATCGAGGGCCAAGGTTCGGTGAGGACAAGGTAGCCACCATGACCGTGCCCGACCTTGGCGCCTTGATCGTCGACGATCGCGGCACCGATACCGGGCAACGGCCGCATCGCCGAGCCGGGCTTGCAGGTGGTCACACCTGGAAGCGGCGAAATCATGATGGCACCGGTCTCGGTCTGCCACCAGGTATCGACGATCGGACAGCGATCGCGGCCGATGAGTTCGCGATACCACATCCACGCTTCCGGATTGATCGGTTCACCGACGGATCCGAGAATGCGCAGCGAGTTGAGATTGTGCGCGTTCGGGAAGTCGTCTCCCCACTTCATGCAGGCACGGATGGCGGTCGGCGCCGTATAGAAGATGGTGACGCCATATTTCTCGATGAGCTCCCACCAGCGACCCTTGTGCGGCGTGTCGGGAGTGCCCTCGTAGATGAGTGAGGTCGCGCCGTTCGCGAGTGGTCCGTACACGACATAGGAATGGCCGGTGATCCAGCCGATGTCCGCGGTGCACCAGTACACGTCCGTCTCCGGCTTCACGTCGAACACGGCGTGATGTGTGTACGCCGTCTGTGTCAGGTAACCACCGGTGGTGTGGAGCACGCCCTTCGGCTTTCCGGTGGTGCCGGACGTATAGAGGATGAACAGCGGGTGCTCGGCATCGAATGAAATCGCCGAATGCGTCGTTGGCTGAGTGTCAACGATGTCGTGCCACCACACGTCGCGACCCTCGGTCCAGGCAACATCAGACTTCGTGCGTCGTACGACGAGGACATGTTCGATCGACGGCGACTGCTCGACAGCCTCGTCGACGGCGGGCTTCAACGGCAGGGCGGAGCCACGTCGGAACTGTCCGTCGGCGGTGATGACGAGCTTCGCGGTGGCATCCTCGATGCGCGAACGCAGCGCCTCTGCTGAGAAGCCACCAAAGATGACGGATGTGACTGCCCCGATGCGGGCGCAGGCGAGGAGCGAGAAGACGGCTTCGGGGATCATCGGCATGTAGATCGCCACGCGATCACCGGCGGCCACACCGAGGGATTCGAGTGCGTTCGCAGCCTTGGCGACCTCGCGCTGCAGATCGGCGTACGTGATAACCCGGGTGTCGCCAGGCTCGCCTTCCCAGTAGTACGCAACCCGACTGCCATTGCCAGCTGCCACGTGGCGATCGACACAGTTCACGGCGATGTTCAGCCGGCCATCCACGAACCATCTGGCGAAGGGCGCGTCTGACCAGTCAAGTACCTGCGTCCACGGCTTGTCCCACTGCAGTCGCTTTGCCTGCTTCGCCCAGAAGGCGAGCCGGTCCTCGGACGCCTCTTGGTACGACTCGATCTTCACGTTCGCGTTGATCGCGAGTTCGACGGGAGGGAAGAAGCGACGGCTTTCGCTCAGCAGGTTCGACAGCGTTTCGCTGATATCGCTCATGGTGATCCTTTCGGCAGGCCGAACCTAACCGGAGGAGCAGGAGGCGGCTAGTCCTTGAACGTGCGGAATCGCTCAGGTGTGTGGAGACGTCCGAGAATGACCGACGCGTTTGCCGGTCGTTGATCCTGGGTCATCAGCGACACGATCACCGTAACCGCGAATGCGAGCGGCACACTCCACGCTGCCGGAGCTGCGATGTAGGACTGCATGTCGGCCGGCCAGGTGCGGAAGAGTGCGAGCAGCACTGCGGCCGTCGACGATGTGCCGCCGACGATCACTCCGGCAATCGCGCCGGGTGTGGAGAGTCCGCGCCACCAGATGCCGAGGATCAGCAATGGGGAGAACGTTGATGCACCAACCGCCATCGACATCACGATCATCTCAGCGAGATTGAAATCGCGGGCGAAGAACACGAACGCGAAGGGAACTGCGATCGTGATGACGACGCCGACGCGGAAGCCGGCAATGCCACTGAGTCGTCGCCGCAGCAGATCCTGAGACAGGGTGCTCGCAATCGAGAAGGTGACACCAGTGGTTGTCGAGATGATCGCTGCAAATGCGCCCGCAGCGACGAGCGCGCCGAAGATGTCACCGAGGATGCCCGGGAGTGCGGCCTGGGGAAGTGCGAGGACGACCGAATCCATGTTCGCCGTGCCGATCAGGTCCGGCGTGTAGTACCGACCGAGCGCACCCAGCATCGGCGGGAACAGATAGAACGCGCTGAGCATGACGAGGACGATGAGCGAAGTGCGTCGTGCCTGCTTGCCGTCCTTGATCGCGTAGTAGCGGGTGAAGATGTCCGGCAGGCCCATCACTCCGAGTGCGGTTGCGAGCACGATTGCGACATTCACATAGAAGGGATTCGCCCGGTGGCCGAAGCCGGAGAGTGGTTCACCCCAGGATCCGGATCCCAGCATCGGACTCCCGGAGCGCAGCCACACCGACCACACGACAAGTGCCGTGAGCGCGACCGCCGCCAACTTCAACCAGTACTGCAGCGACTGCACAGTGGCAATCGAGTTGTAGCCGCCAGCAGCGATCGTGAGCGCGGCGACGATGGCGATCACCAACGGGCCGGCCACGGTTGACGCACCGGTGAGGAAAGTGAGTGCGATCGAAGCCGCCTTCAGCTGTGGGAACACCGCCAACCAGCCGATCACGACGGTGAAGACGCTGCACATTCGACGGAGCGTTCGGGAGGAGAGTCGTGCTTCTGCGAAGTCCGGCAGCGTGAATGCGCCGGATCTGCGAAGCGGCGCAGCGACGAGGATCAGCAGCACGAGATAGCCGACGGTGAAACCGACCGGGTACCAGAGCATGTCGATGCCGTAGGTCATGACAAGTGCGGAGATGCCCATCACCGACGCTGCCGAGATGAACGATCCGCTGATACCCGCCGCGACGACCAACTGTCGCGGTTCACGTCGGGCGGTGAGGAAGTCCGACGTCGAACGCGCGAATTGGATGCCGTTCAATCCGATTGCGAGTACGACCGTGATGAGCAGGATCACCGCTGCGATGGCGAGCACATTCATCAGACGTCCTGGATCAGGTCGGAGAACTGCTGCTCGTACCGCTCAGTGGCGCGAACGTGGATCCAACCGAGCAGGATGATGAGTGGGAACACGCCGAAGCCGAGAATCAACCAGAGCACTGGCACGCCCATGACCACGGTGTCATGCCAGGCGGGGATGGACGCGTAGACGAGTGGGATGAGCGCCAGGGTCGCGACGAAGACGGTGGCGATGGAGATCGCGAGCCGCAGTTGGGATCGACGCAATGATGCAAGCAGCACTTCGCCTCGAACAGTGTGCTCGGCGAGATCGCGACGCGCGCTGGTGCGCGAACTGCGACGACGGGATGCCGTGCGCGGGTGCGTGATGATGACGCGACGCGGGCGTTCCATGAGTCCTAGGACTTGGCAGCGCGAGGTGCAGCTGCGGCGACCGTTTCCTGCCGGCGCGGACGGGCACTGCGTACGAGCCGATCGCGCAGTTCACGGGTATGACGACGTGAGACTTCGAGCATTGCATCGCCGACGCGCACGGACATGCGTCCGGCATCGACGCGCACTTCGTCGATCGTGGAAAGCGACACCAGCCAACGGCGATGGATGCGGACGAAGCCGGCGTCGGCCCAGCGCTCCTCGAGCACGGCGAGTGGAATGCGCACGAGGTGACGTCCGTCGCGGGTGACGAGGCGGGCATAGTCGCCGTGGGCCTCGACGTAGCGGATCTCGCTGCGCTTGATGAAGCGCGTGACCCCGGCGAGTTCGACTGGGATCGTCTCATCCTCGACGGAGTCGGCTGCAGCGGCCACGGGCTGCCTCGCGGCTTTCGCCTCGATGACGCGCGAGATCGCCTCATGGAGGCGTTCCGGGCGGTAGGGCTTGAGTACGTAGTCGACGGCACGGAGATCGAAGGCGCTCACTGCATGATCCTCGAAGGCGGTCACGAAGACGATCGCGGGGGCCTCGGTGAACCGCTTCAGCACCTTCGCGAGGTCCATGCCATCGATTCCGGGCATCCGGATATCGAGGAAGACCGCGTCGATCGGCTCGGTCTGCAGCACCTTGAGTGCCTCCGTACCGTTCTGTGCGGTGCGCACTTCACCGATTCGCTCGTCCTGCTTCAGTACGTACGCCAACTCGGCGCGCGCCGGTGCTTCGTCATCAACGGCGAGAACACGCAAGCCACTCACTTATGCATCCCTCTCGAAAGTGCCCCTGCGGAATTTAGTACCGTTCGGCGCACGAACGGAACCCCCAAAGGGCGGTGAAGTTTGGTTAACCGTGTGCTTTCGGCTGAAACTTCGGAATACGCACGGTGACTTTCGTGCCAGCGCCGGGAGCGGTCTCGATCACCAGACCGTATTCATCTCCGTAGATCGTGCGCAAACGTTCGTCCACGTTGGCGACGCCGATCGAATCGGATGTGCTGTTGCCTTCCAGGATGTCGCGGATGCGTTGTGGATCGGCACCGACGCCGTCGTCCTCCACCGTGACCCAGACATCCGGTCCCATGTCCATTGCGAACAGCGTGATGTGACCGACACCGGCCTTGTTCTCCAGTCCATGCCGCACCGCGTTCTCCACGATCGGCTGCAAACAGAGGAACGGGACGTTCACCGTCAGCACTTCGGGCGCGATACGGAGTTCCACCTGCATCCGTTCGCCGAAGCGCGCCCGTTCCAGTTTCAGATATCGCTCGATCGATGCGAGTTCCTCGGAGAGGCTCGTGAACTGTCCGTGTCTGCGGAATGAGTACCGGGTGAAGTCGGAGAACTCGAGCAGGAGTTCTCGAGCGTTTTCCGGATCGGTTCGGATGTACGAGGCGATGGCGTTCAGCGCGTTGTAGATGAAGTGCGGTGAAATCTGCGCACGGAGCGCCTTCACCTCGGCCTCGACAAGCCGTGTGCGTGATGCATCGAGTTCAGCGAGTTCGAGCTGCCCGTTCATCCAGCGGGACATCTCGGTGAGCGTTCGCACGCTCGCTGCCGGAGCCCCACGGTCGAAGGCGGCGATTGCGCCCAGGACGAAGTCGTCGATGACAAGGGGTGCGACGATCGCGAAGGTCAGCGGGCATTCAGAGTTCTCACATGCCACGAGTTCGGGGCCGAACACTTCCGCACGGCCGTTGCGGATCACCCGGTCGATGAGTGCGTGGGCGGTGTCCGCATGGTGTGCGTACTCGCCGTCCCAGGCAAGCAGCCCATCACGGTCATGCACGGAGAACGCAGGAGCACCCGCAAGTTGGCGCAGATACTTGATGGCCCGCTGTGCGGATGCGCTGGTGAGGCCTTCTCGAAGCGCCGGAGCCGCGAGACCTGCAGTGTGCAACGTGTTGTAGGTGGCGCGCTCCGCCGGATTGCCGAGGGTTGAAGCGCCCCATCGCCACTTCCCGTACATCCACGCCAGCACGATCGCAGCCGGAACCGCGATCACGAGTAACCAAGCAGTGGCGCCCACGGCAGCACGCTACCGGAGTTGGAGCAAGCGCCCGATTGCGGTGGGATATCGACGTGACCGAGTTGCCCGTGGATCCGTTTGCTGCTGTTGCGGCGATGCCGGGGGTCTCCGATGCCGTGCATGCAGCGCGAAGTGCGCTTGATCCATTGCTGCTCGATCGCAAACTGCGCACGCATGGTCAGGCGCTGGCGGCAACCGTTGCTCTGCAGAATGCGCATGCGTCGGCAACCCTCGAAGGTGCAGACGTTCCCCTCGACGAACTCCGCAGTGGAATCGCGACGTCACCGATGCTGCGCGTGGCCATCGGCGCGCTTGAGGCGCAGACCATGCTTCGCGCGCTCAGTGGCCAGCCTGCGCGGCAGGTATGGGCGCAACTCGCGGTCGTCGCCGGTCGCGAGTATCTCGAGGAAGACTTGCGTGGCCGTCCGCGTGGTGCGGGTGATGCCCTCCATGATCCGCTTCACTTGAAGCACGTCGCCGATCCGGACGACGTCGCCGTCCGACTTGCGATGCTCGCAGACCTTCTGCAACAGCCCACCACTGCACCGGCGCTCGTGGTGGCCGCGATCGCGCACGCGGAACTTGTTGCCCTGCAGCCCTTCGCAGCGGGCAACGGGGTAGTGGCACGCGCGCACTTCCACCACATCCTCGCGGAACGCGGTCTGGACCCCGACTTCTTCGCGATGACCGACGTCGGACTGCTCTCGCTCGGACGCGCTGCGTACGCCCGCGCGATCCAGCAGTACGACGAGGGCGGTGAAGGCGTAGCGTCCTGGGTGGTCCACATTGCGCAGGCATTCGAGCGTGGCGCACTGCTGTCCAGACAGACCCTCGAATCCCTGGAGTGAGCATGCAACGCCGGAAGCTGATACTGCCGGTCGTCGGCCTGAGCCTGATGACGGTCATATCCGCAGTCGCGGGACTCAACATGGCGTTGCCATCGATGGCGCGCGAAACCGGTGCGACGCAGGCGCAGCTCACGTGGATCATCGACGCCTACACCGTGGTGTTCGCATCGCTGCTCTTCCTCGCCGGTGCCATCGGCGACAAGTACGGACGCAAGCGGATTCTCGCGTTCGGTCTGCTGTGGTATGCGGTGGTCGCCGCCTTCGGGTTGTTCGTCACGGATCCGACCCACCTCATCATCGTGCGCACGTTCATGGGTGTGGGGGCCGCCGCGATCATGCCGTCGACTCTGTCCGTGATCACGACGTCGTTCGAAGGGGAGGAGCGCGGGAAAGCGATCGGGATCTGGGTCGGGATTGCCGGTGGCGGTGCGGTCATCGGGTTGTTCGGCACCGCGATCCTGCTCGAGTTCTATGCGTGGAACTCCTTCTTCGCACTCAACATGGTGCTTGCGACCCTCGGCCTCATCGGGACCCTCGCGGTGTTGCCGGAATCCAAGGAGGTCGCAACACATCGCCTCGACTGGATCGGTGCGTTGCTCACGATCATCGGTGTCGGAGCGGCGGTCTTCGGCATCATCGAGGGTCCGGAGAAGACCTGGGGTTCGCCGATCACGATCAGTGCATTGGGCATCGGCGTCGTCGGCATCGTGCTGTTCGTCATCTGGGAACTGCGGCAGGAGCACCCGCTGCTGGATCCGCGGCTGTTCCGCAACCGAACGTTCGCCGCCGGTTCGTTGGCGATCACGCTGCAGTTCTTCGGCTTGTTCGGCATGATCTTCGTCGCGATGCAGTATCTGCAGTTCATCGTCGGCTTCTCCCCACTTGAGGCGGTCGCACGTTTGCTGCCGATGCCGTTCTTCATGCTGCCAGCAGCCCGTGTCAGCGGCCGACTCGCGGATCGGTACCCGCAGAAGTTCATGGGCGCATTCGGCATGCTGTCGGTCGGTATCGGTCTTTTCCTCTTCTCGAAGCTCACCGTCGATTTCAACTTCGCGTATTGGACGCTCTGTCTTGCATTCTTTGCACTCGGGGCCGCACCGTCCGCAACTGCGGCCACAACTGCGATCACCCAGGCGTTGCCGTATGAGGAGCAGGGCGTTGCATCCGCGATGAACGACACCGCCCGGGAGTTCGGGAGCGCATTCGGTATCGCGATCCTCGGTGCGATGCTGAACGACTCCTACCGCAATGCGATGTCCAAAGCCACGTTGCAGCTCCCGGATCAGATCGCTGAGCGTCTCATGAAGTCGGTGGCGTTTGTGCAGATGCCCAAACCGGAGGGTGCGCCGCAGGCGATGTGGGATCAGCTCGTGACCATCGGCAAGACGGCGTTTACCGACGGCGTTCACGCAGCGCTGCTCATTGCTGCGCTTGTAGCGTGGGCTGCGGCCGTGCTCATCTTCCTGATCGCTCCACGTCGTCCTGACTATCTCGCTCGTTCAAAGTAGCCTGCGCACGTGCTCGCCGCATTCGACTCCGACCTCGCCACATTCCTCGGGACCTACGGTGTCGTGCTCTTCTATTTCGTGGTGTGGGGGCTCGTGTTCTCGGGCACCGGATTGCTCGTAGGCGCGTTCATCCCGTTCATTACCGGAGACACGTTGCTCTTCTCAGCTGGGCTGATCGCTGCGCGCACGGATTCCATCAACATCCTGCTCTTGACTCTCGGTGTCGGGTTCGCGGCCTTCGCGGGCGACCAGGTGGGCTACCACCTCGGGCAGATCTTCGGTCGCGGATACCTCGAGAAGCACACAGGGCCGTTCACGAGCAAGGCAATCGCCCGCAGCGAGAACTTCTACCGGATGTACGGATGGTGGGCCGTTGTGGTTGCGCGATTCGTGCCGTGGGGGCGCGTGTTCATCCCTGTGATTGCCGGCATCGGGCGGATGCATCGCGGGAAGTTCCTCACAAGCAACTTCGTCGGCGCCACGCTGTGGGGGATCGGTCTCACGCTCACCGGCTATTACGCCGCGTCCTATCCGCCCGTCAGGTCCGTCGCGTACGTGATTGCAGCTATCGTCATTGCACTGTCATTCCTCGCTGGCATTCGTGCATGGCGCCTGGAGCATCGGGGATAACCATGGATCGCAAGAAGTGGCTCGGTCTGCCCTTCATCGCTCTCGGCGTCGCACTCATCATTGTTGACGCCACGATCGTGAACGTGGCGATTCCCAGCATCATCGACGACCTCAAGATCACGTCCACGCAGGCGCAGTGGATCCAGGAGACCTACACGCTCGTCTTCGCGTCGTTGCTGTTGGCGTTCGGGCGCATCGCCGACCGTGTCGGGCGTCGCGCGATGTTCGCCGTCGGCGTGCTCGTCTTTGCAATCGCAAGCGTGATCGCCGCGAATGTGAGCTCCGGTGACGCACTCATCGCCGCGCGGTTGGTGCAGGGTGTGGGCGGCGCGATGATGCTGCCGACCTCGCTCTCGATCCTCAACTCGACGTTCTTCGGAAAGGATCGCGGCATCGCATTCGCCGTGTGGGGATCCACCATCGGTGCCGCTGCCGCGTTCGGTCCGCTGCTCGGCGGTTGGCTCACCACTGACTACTCATGGCGTTGGGCGTTCGGTATCAACGTGCCGGCCGGCATCCTCATCCTTGCAGGGCTGTTCCTCTTCGTGCATGAGTCGCGCGGGAGTGAGGACTCCGGACATGCCGACGGTGTCGGCGCACTGCTGTCTGCGGTCGGTATCGGCAGCATCGTCTTCGGTTTGATCGAGGGTCGGAACTACGGCTGGCTTGCCGCCACCGAGTCCTTCTCGGTCTTCGGACTCACCTGGAACCTCGGCATCTCGATTGTGCCCGTGATGTTCGTCATCGGCGCGGCCACCTTGTTCGTGTTCGTCAGGATCGAGTTGCAGCGCAACCGTGCGGGCAAACCAGTACTGCTCGACATGAAGCTGCTTGGCATCACGTCATTCCGCAATGCGAACATCGCCGCGGCCATTGTCAGCCTCGGTGAGTTCGGATTGCTGTTCGCGCTTCCGCTGTGGCTGCAGAACGTGCTGGGGTACAGCGCCTTCGACACCGGCAAGATCCTGCTCGCACTCGCGCTCGGCTCCTTCCTCGCAAGCGGTGCATCGGCCGGTATGGCGAGGCGTGGACCGGTGTTCATCGTGCGCACCGGGATCGCACTCGAGATCATCGGCATCGCAGCCGCAGGTCTCGTGATCACTCGTGACACGCCGTGGTGGTTGATCTGCATTCCCTTGTTCGTCTACGGCGCCGGTGTGGGACTCGCCACCGCGCAACTCACCGGTGTAGCCCTCGCAGACGTGCCGGTGCAGAACAGCGGGCAGGGCTCCGGCATCACGAGCACCACCCGCCAACTGGGCTCCGCGCTCGGTATCGCGATCCTCGGCACCGTGCTGTTCTCCAGTCTTGGCAGCGATCTCGACAAGCGGCTCGAATCGATGCCGCAGATTCCTGCAGCTGCGCGCGCGGAGATCAGCAATACCGTCGTGAAATCGGCGGGCGCCGTGATTCCGGCACTCGTTGCCGATCCGCAGTACACAAGTCCATCATGCCTTG
>CAXBQV010000004.1:0-34362 GCA_963978265.1 uncultured bacterium
GGCGAGTGCGTACGCAATGACGAGTGGCGGTGATGCGAGGTAGTTCATCTTCACATCGGGATTGATACGGCCTTCGAAATTGCGATTGCCCGAAAGCACCGACACCACCGTGACATCGTGCTCGTTCACGGCTTTCGAGATCGGCTCGGGCAGCGGACCGGAGTTGCCGATGCACGTGACGCAGCCATAACCCACGAGGTGGAAACCGAGCGCCTCAAGGTGGGGCGTGAGACCCGCCTTGTTGTAGTAGTCGGTGACGACCTGTGAACCCGGCGCGAGGGTGGTCTTCACCCATGGCTTGCTCGTGAGTCCCTGCTCGGCTGCTTTCTTGGCGAGCAGGCCGGCACCGAGCATCACCGATGGGTTCGACGTATTCGTGCAGGAGGTGATCGATGCAATGACGACGTCGCCATGTCGCACCGTCGTCTTGCGACCGTCTTCGAGTGTGACAGCAACTGGACCGCTGGTGGCCGTGCCGCCGGTGTACGCGGGAAGGGCCTCGGCAAACTTCTGCTTCGACTGCGCGAGCACGACGCGGTCCTGTGGACGCTTCGGGCCGGCGATCGAAGGGACGATCGTGGAGAGGTCGAGTTCGAGGTACTCGCTGTACGTCGGTTCGACGTAGTCCGACGCCGACGTGTCATGCCACAGCCCCTGCGCCTTCGCATATGCCTCGACGAGCGCGAGCTGATCGGCGCTGCGGCCGGTGAGCTGGAGATACCGCAGGGTTTCGGCGTCGATCGGGAAGATCGCGGCGGTGGAGCCGTACTCGGGGCTCATGTTGCCGATGGTTGCCCGGTTCGCGAGCGGGACGGTGCTGACCCCTTCGCCGAAGAACTCCACGAACTTTCCGACCACACCATGCTTGCGCAGCATCTCGGTGATGGTGAGCACGAGGTCGGTGGCGGTCGCGCCTGCCGGCAGTGAGCCCCTGAGCTTGAAACCGACGACGCGCGGAATGAGCATGGAGACTGGCTGGCCGAGCATCGCGGCCTCCGCCTCGATGCCGCCGACGCCCCATCCGAGCACGCCGAGGCCGTTCACCATCGTCGTATGCGAGTCGGTTCCGACGACGGTGTCCGGGTACGCCTTGCCATCGCGCACCATGACGACGCGCGCAAGATGCTCGATGTTGACCTGGTGGACGATGCCGGTGCCCGGCGGGACCACCTTGAACGCGTCGAACGCGGTCTGGCCCCAACGCAGGAACTGGTACCGCTCCTTGTTCCGGCCGTACTCGATCTCGGTGTTCACCTCGAACGCATCTTTGCGCCCGAACACGTCGGAGATGACCGAATGGTCGATGACGAGCTCTGCAGGTGCGAGCGGATTGATTTTGGACGCATCCCCTCCGAGTGCGACAACTGCTTCGCGCATCGTCGCGAGGTCAACAACACACGGCACACCGGTGAAGTCCTGCATGATGACGCGTGCAGGGGTGAATTGGATTTCGTCGGCAGGTTCGGCCGTTGCGTCCCAGTTGCCGAGTGCGCGAATCTGGTCGGCCGTGACGTTCGCGCCGTCCTCCGTGCGCAGCAGGTTCTCGAGCAGCACCTTGTGCGTGAACGGCAACCGCGCCGATCCCGCAACGGCGTCGATGCCGTAGATGGTGTACGTCTTCGACCCGACGGTGAGAGTGCGTTCGGCGCCGAAGCTGTTCTTGCTGCTCATGGGACTCCTCAACGGTGAGGCTCCAAAACTACCGAATCCGCGTTACTTCGGCTCCAGCAGGGCGAAGGTCTCGACATGTGCGGTGTGTGGGAACGCGTCGACCGCTTCCAGCCGCGCGAGGTGGTAGTCGCGGTCGCGTGCGATTGCGATATCGCGGGCCAGCGACGCCGGGTCGCACGCCACATAGAGCACGCGTCGGGGGCGCAGACGCAGCACAGATTCCAGCACCTGCTTGCCGGCGCCGGATCGGGGCGGATCGAGGACCACGATGTCGACCTTCGTGATCCGTGTGTCCGCGAGCCAGCGGTCGACCCGTTCGACGACGACCTCGGTGTGCGGAAGGTCACGCAGGTTGCGCTTCGCGTATCGGCCCGCGACTCGCTCCCCTTCAACGAGCACGATGCGCCCGCCGGCGCCGAGTACGGGCCCGAGGGTCTTCGCAAACAGTCCGACGCCCCCGTACAGATCGAGCAGGAACTCGCCCGGTTTGGGTTGCAGGAGTTCGGTGGCGAGTGCCGTGAACTGCGCTGGCGCGTTGCGGTGCACCTGCCAGAAACCCGCCGCCGACACCTCGAAGGCGATGTCACCGACGGCTTCCGTGACGGTCGCCGGAGTCTCTTCGTCGGCAACCACGGTGGTGCCGCTCTGCGCCTGCGCCAACCGGATCGTGGCACCCGCCGCCCACGGCTGATGGAACGCTTCGGCGTCGTTGATCGCTTGCACCGCCAGCGGACACTCGTGGACGGCGATCACGTTATGGGATCGAGCGGACCGGAGTCCGAGCCGTCCGCGCTGGTCGGCGACGAAATCCATTCGTGTGCGGTAATGAAAACCGTCGACGTCGTCGCCGCACGCCCGCACGTGCAGCCCGGTCAGCAACGGGTCCGCGGCATCGCACTTTCCCACGCGCACGAGTTGCTCGCGGATGATGTCCGCCTTCATGTCGCGCTGCCGCGCGATGGTTGCGTGCTGCCAGTCGCAGCCACCGCATCCACCGGGTACCGCGTGTGCACATCGGGGGGTCACACGGTCCGGCGACGCTTCGAGCACCTGCTGCGTCTCGGCACGCAGGAAACGGCCGCCGTTGCCGATTTCGGTGATCTCAGCTCGCACCAGTTCGCCGGGGATACCGAGACGGACGAAGACCACCTGGCCGTCGTGCCTTCCGACGCTGTAGCCGCCATGTGCGGGACGATCGAGGTGGACGTCGATGACGTCGCCGACGGCAAGGGCCATGTCAGCGACCGAAGGTGCGGGTGACGAGCCGATCCGGTGCGTTGAGCACCCGCTCCGAGGATTCGAGTTGCCACGGCACGCTCACGATGGTGACGTTCGGCGAGTAGAGCAGCCGCGTGCGCAGGCGGAGTGCTGATTGGTTGTGCAAGATCTGCTCCCACCAACTGCCGACGACGTACTGCGGGATGTACACGGCCACCAGATCGCGCGGGCTTTCCAGGCGCACCGATTTCACGTAGTCGAGGATCGGCTTCGTGATTTCGCGGTACGGACTCGCAAGGACGCGAAGCGGGATCGGCATCTGCCGCTGCTGCCAGTCGTGGAGCAGCTCATGGACCGACTCGTCATCGACAGCGACCGTCACCGCTTCCAACGTTGATGGACGTGACGCCCGCGCGTAGGCAACGGCTCGCAGCGTCGCCTTGTGTACACGCGAGACAAGCACGATCGCGTGCACGTTGCTCGGGAGGGTTGCGCGTTCGTCGGGATCGGCGGCGATCTCGCGCGCCACCGTGTCGTAGTGAGCTCGGACAGCCCGCATCAACGCGTACAGGATCGGCATCGCGATGACGACGAGGTAGGCACCGTGTGTGAACTTCGTGAGTAGCACAACCACCAACACGATGCCCGTGGAAACAAACCCAATGGCGTTCACGATCCGGCTGCGCTGCATCGCGCGCCGCGCAGACGCATCGGTTTCCGTGGCGAGGTGCCGCGTCCAGTGCCTGATCATGCCGAGTTGGCTCATCGTGAACGACACGAAGACGCCGAGAATGTACAGCTGGATCAACCGAGTGACGTTCGCTTGATAAATGATGAGCAGCAGGGTGGCAACTCCCGCGAGCATGAAAATGCCATTCGAGAACGCGAGCCGGTCACCGCGGTTGTGCAGCTGTTTCGGCAGGAAACCATCCTTCGCGAGCACCGATCCGAGCACCGGGAACCCGTTGAATGCCGTATTCGCCGCGAGCGCAAGGATGACCGCCGTCATCGCCGTCACATACAGCGCTCCGAACTTGAAGTCGGAGAACACCGCCTGCGAGATCTGGGCGATGACCGTCTTCTGCGTCGCGCCATCGGGTAGGCCGATGAGATTCGCGTTGCTATCCGTGATGTGCACCTGCGTCTTCACCGCGAGCCACGTGATGCCGGAGAACATCGATGTAGCAATGAGTCCGAGCAGCAGCAGCGTTGTTGCCGCGTTCTTGCTCTTCGGTTTGCGGAAGGCAGGCACACCGTTCGAAATGGCTTCGATGCCCGTGAGCGCCGTTGTGCCGGAGGAGAATGCCCGCGCAATCAGGAAGACCAGCGCAGCCCCCGTGAAGGCGCCTTCAGGATGGATCTGCCAATTGGCACTCTCCGCGAGGATGATGTCGCCGCGCCACATCCGCACCAACGCATATCCCAGCAGGCCGTAGACGCCGATCATGAAGCCGTACACCGGGACGGCGAAGGCGCTGCCCGACTCGCGGACACCGCGAAGGTTCATGGCGGTGACGAAGAGCACGATCGCAACCGCCACTGTCACGTTGTGCCGGTGGATGAGAGGGAATGCGGAGCCGAGATTGTCGACCGCCGAGGCGATGGACACGGCCACGGTCATGACGTAGTCGATCATCAGGGCGGACGCGACGAAGATGCCGGCGCGCTGCCCGAGATTGGTGGTCACTACCTCGTAGTCGCCACCACCCGATGGGTAGGCGTGCACGTTTTGCCGGTACGACGCCACCACCACGAAGAAGACGAACACGACGAGTGCGGCGGCCAGCGGGGCCCATTGCAGGAAGGCGACGCCGCCGAGGCTGAGCACCAGCAGGATTTCCTGCGTCGCGTAGGCGTTCGAGGAGAGCGCGTCGGATGCGAAGATCGGGAGCGCCAGCCACTTCGGGAGCAGCGTCTCGGAGAGTTGATCACTCTTCATCGCTCGGCCGAGCAGGACGCGCTTCAGCCGGTTCCCTATCTGCACCTGACCATCGTAGGGGCGGTGGCGCGGTAGCGTTGGGACCTCCGAGGGAGGTCCGATGCACGTCGTCATCATGGGCTGCGGCCGCGTGGGCAGCACACTGGCCCAGGAGCTGGACGCCCGTGGGCACTCGATCGCCATTATCGATCAGGACCCGACATCGTTCCGGAAACTGCCCTCGACCTTCGGCGGCCGCACGATCGCCGGCGTGGGCTTCGATCGTGACCGCTTGATCGAAGCCGGCATCGAACATGCCGACGCCTTCGCTGCTGTGTCGAGTGGTGACAACTCGAACATCATCAGCGCGCGCGTTGCCCGCGAAACCTTCCGCGTGCCGAAAGTGATCGCGCGCATCTACGACCCGCGTCGTGCGGAGATCTACCAGCGGCTCGGTGTCGAAACCGTCGCGTCGGTTGCATGGACCGCACAGCAGATGGTGCACACCATTACACCGGAGTTCGCCGAGGACTGGCACGACACCACCGGCACCGTGACCATGGCGCCCCTTGCGTACAGCGAGCGGTGGATCGGCGAGCGTGTGAAGCGACTGAGCGAAGAGTCCGGGTCGCGCATCGCCTTCATCACCAGGCTCGGGAAATCCATCCTCCCCACCGCGGACACCGTGGTGCAGGAAGGCGACAAAGTCCACGTCCTGTTCACGACCGGCCAGCGCGACGCGGTGCTACAGGTCCTCGCAGCCGGTCCGCAGCAGTAGGGAGCAACATGCGTGTCGCAATCGCAGGTGCGGGCAAGGTCGGGAAGGCGATCGCCCGCGAACTGCTGCAGAACGATCATGAAGTCCTGCTCATCGACCGCGATCCCGGCGAGGCACGTCCAGACGCGATTCCGGGTGCACGCATCCTCCTCGCCGACGCCTGCGAGGCCGCAGCGCTTGAAGCAGCGGATCTCGGCTCCTGCCAGGTGATGGTCGCAGCCACTGGCGACGACAAGGTGAACCTCGTCGTGTCACTGCTCGCCAAGACCGAGTACGGCGTTCCGCGCGTCGTGGCCCGTGTGAACCATCCGAAGAACGAATGGATGTTCGACGAGGCATGGGGCGTCGACGTGGCAGTGTCCACGCCGCGCCTGCTCGTCGCCCTCGTCGAGGAAGCCGTGTCCGTCGGCGATCTCGTGAAACTCTTCTCGTTCAGGAAGGGCAGCGCCGACCTCGTCGAATTCACACTCGCTGCAGATGCGCCGGTCGTTGGCAAGCGAGTTGATCAGGTGCAACTCCCCCGCGACACCGCGCTCGTCGCGATCCTTCGCGGTTCACGCGTTCTCGCCCCGAGCGCCGATGACTCGATGGAAGTGGGCGACGAACTCCTCTTCGTCGCCGCCACCCACCAGCAGGAAGCGCTACAGGAGATCTTCCGCGGCCACTGATCGGTACCACGGACGCACCAATCGGTACGTCAGCCAGACCACGAGCACGAACAGCGGATAGCCGAGTGCAATCTTCGCTATGCCGAGCGCAGCAAGTTCGTTCGCCCAGTACAACGGGAACATGATGCCGATCCGCACGCCGAACATGAGGACCCACAGCAACGTGGCTGTCATTGCCGTACGGCGGCGGTCTGCATCGCGAATCCACTTGAGCGGTTCGCCCTCGACGGCTCCGAGCAGCACACCGATGAGCGGGTAGCGGACGAGCACGGACACGAGATAGACCGCGAAGTACGCAGCGTTCTTCAACATATCCGGCAGGAAGAAGTCCTCGGCCTTGCCGGAACGCGACACGAACCACGCGGATAGTGCGACACCGATTGCGCCACCGATGACGAACTGCAGTGATTCGCGACGCACGAGCCGCGCCACTGCCGCGAGCACGGCGAGTCCACCGGCCACCCACAATGCGATGTTGAGATCGCCCAGCTGGTAGGCGATGAGGAATGCAAGCGCCGGAGCCGCGGATTCCAGAGCACCGCGCCAACCGCCAACGGCCTGTTCGAACTGCTGCCGTGGATCAGTGCTCATCCGCGCTCCGTGGGTGGAGTTCGTAGCGTGGGTTGTACATGAGCCGGAGGTCGCCGTGCTTCACCACTCGACCTTCGACCGTGAGTCGCCGCCCGGGCGCGATGCCATGGATGCTGTAGCGGCCGAGCCATACAAGCGTTAGTCGGCCCGTGTCATCGGCGATCTCGACCTCGAACGCCTGCACAGCAGACTTCGGCCGCAGCATCATCGACGCGACATCGCCGGAGATGCGGACGACGGTGCCGAACGGCGCATTGGCGATCGTCACGGAATCGGCCATGTCACGTCCTTCCCGTCGAGCCGAAGCCGCCGTCGGCACGCTGGGTGCCCGGCAGGGCCTCGACCTCGGTCAGCGTAACGGCCGGGATCGGCATCACAAGCAATTGCGCGATCCGATCCGCACGCGCAATGTGCATGATCTCGTCGCTCGCATTGTGCACGATGCACGCGATTTCGCCGCGGTATCCGGCGTCGATCACCCCGGGACTGTTGAGCAGCGTGCCGCCTTGCTTCAAGGCGAATCCGCTGCGCGGTGTGACCAGCGCGACGTATCCCACCGGCAGCGCGATTGCGATGCCCGTCGGCACGAGCGCACGGGCACCGGGCGCAATATCAATGTCGATCCGCGAATACAGATCCGCACCGGCATCCCCCGGCTTCGCATAGCGCGGCAGCGGGAGGTCCGCGTCGAGTCGGTGGATGAGTACGTCGGTCATGCCGGCACCGCCAGTGCAGCACGGAGTTGTTCGGGTTCACGCACGGACACGACCCAGGCGCGATGCGGGTCGGTGGGATCGCTCACCCACGCGCGCAGTCCTGCTTTCGTGGATCTGATTTGCCGGTAATCGTTGGGGTGGCCGTCGACTGTGAGCGCGCTGCGGAATGCGTCGCCGGTAAAGATTTCGACGCGTTCAATGGCGTCCCACGGCAGCCGCGCACGTCCGACGGCGATTCCGCTGTCATTCACGACGACGTCGAGGGCATTGCGTCGCGCTGCGACGAGCACGAATGTTTCCAGGACGATCCAGACGGCGAGCCGTACAGCGTCACCGAAGACGGCGCCAATGGCGACGCCGCAGCCGAGGGCGAGCCAGCTTCCGAGTCCGAGCAGCATCCGCGAGTACTGGCGGTCGCGGTACTCAGCTCTCGTCGTCGAAGACATCGAATTCCGAGTCGTGGCGGCCCTTGCGATCGGTCATGGCCCGATCCATGCCGACCTTGAGCGCGGCGACTGCGGCGGCGGAGAGGACGGCGAAGAGCAGGCCGGTGAGGCTCCTGCGCTTGATGGATGCACCACCCTTGGCAGTGACGGATTTCGCTGACTGCTTCTGCACGCGGGTCATCATCTGCTTGCCGGCCCAGACCGCACCTTTGCGGACGAGCGGACGGGTGATCTTGCGCGCGAACGTCATGCGTTCAGCCTAGACCGCTAGGCGGCGCACTCCGTGCAGATCGGTTCACCGTTCTTCTCCCGTGCGAGTTGCGAACGGTGGTGCACGATGAAGCAACGGGCGCAGGTGAATTCGTCGGACCGTCGCAGGGGAACTGCAACTGCTCACAGCCCCGTCGCTCATCGAGCCAGCCACCGGCGCAGATCTCGACCACCCGCCAATGGCAATTGGCGCACGCCACGGCGTCCCGAGCGTCGGCCGCGGAGTCGTTGAGGATGACGGACCCAGAAATCACGTACTCGTCGGCGAGGTCGTCTCCGACGACGTCGATGGCGCTGGACGGGGCCGCCACCGTAGCGACGAGGAGCAGGGCAAGTAGGAATCTGAGCACGGTCGGGGACGTTAGAGAGGAGAGGTTGTGGACGACACGACCCTTTTCGGGGGCTGTGGATGGACGCGGCCCCAGCGCATGGCACAATTGGGGCCGATCGCCCGGTCGCATCTTCAGATGCTTGACACGGGCCTTCCTCATGCAGCATCGAGAGGCATCACGTGGCAACAGCCAAGAAGACCGCATCGGCGAAGAAGGCCGCGCCGAAGAAGGCCGCGCCGGTGAAGAAGGCCGCTCCCGCGACGAAGTCCAGCGCTTCGAAGGCGACGAAGTCGGCCGCGAAGAAGGCCGCGCCAGCAGCGAAGTCCGCGACCAAGTCGGCGAAGTCCGCGACGACGGCTGCAAAGAAGTCGGTGCCTGCGAAGCCGACCGCTGCGGCCAAGAAGTCCGCGGCGCCCGCGAAGAAGGCTGCGCCGGCGAAGACAGCCGGTGCCAAGTCAGCGAAGCCGGCAGCCGCAGTCGCACCTGCGAAGAAGGCAGTGCCTGCGAAGACGACCGCAGGAGCAGCGGGAAAGCCCGTCAAAGCCGATTCCAAGAAGAAGTCGAATGACGAGGAAGTGCTCGAAGTCGACGGCGAGATCGTCGAAGCAGAACTCGAAGAGGAAGAAGTTGTAGATCTCGAAGAGGCGGGTGCGCTCGAAACCGAACTCGAAGCTGAGCTCGCCGAAGACCTCGCGGAGGTCAAGGAGGAGATCGAAGCCGAGGCCGAGAAGACCGAGACCGAGGATGAAGGCTTCACCATCTCGGACGTCGATGACACCGACGAGCCGGTGCAGACCGTCCATCAAGCAGGTGCAACAGCCGACCCCGTCAAGGACTATCTCAAGCAGATCGGCAAAGTCGCGCTGCTCAACGCAGAACTCGAAGTCGAACTCGCGAAGCAGGTGGAAGCCGGCCTGTTTGCCGAGGAACTGCGCGACCTGTCGAAGCAACTGGTCGCGACTGCGAAGAAGAAAAAGATCATCTGCGACATCTGCAAGCTCGCCCCGATGACCTGGTTCGTCTCTGTGCCCGACGAGGACGGCAAGCTGCTCACGTGTGATCGCTGCCTCGAACGCGTGATCAAGAAGGGGCAGCGGGCGAAGGATCACCTGCTTGAAGCGAACCTGCGCCTCGTCGTCTCGTTGGCGAAGCGCTACACCGGTCGCGGCATGTTGTTCCTCGACCTCATCCAGGAAGGCAACCTCGGCCTCATCCGTGCCGTTGAGAAGTTCGACTACACCAAGGGCTACAAGTTCTCCACGTACGCCACATGGTGGATTCGGCAGGCAATCACCCGCGCGATGGCGGACCAGGCGCGCACCATCCGCATCCCGGTGCACATGGTGGAAGTCATCAACAAGTTGGCCCGAGTGCAACGCCAGATGCTGCAGGACCTCGGTCGCGAGCCGACACCGGAAGAACTCGCCCGCGAACTGGACATGACTCCCGAGAAGGTGGTCGAGGTCCAGAAGTACGGCCGCGAACCGATTTCGCTGCACACGCCGCTCGGCGAAGAGGGTGACAGCGAATTTGGCGACCTCATTGAGGACTCCGAAGCCATCGTGCCGTCGGACGCCGTCTCGTTCACGTTGCTGCAGGAGCAACTCGAGGGTGTGCTCGACACGCTCAGCGAACGTGAGGCGGGTGTGGTTCGGATGCGCTTCGGCCTCACCGATGGCCAGCCGAAGACCCTTGACGAGATCGGCAAGGTCTACGGCGTGACACGTGAGCGCATCCGCCAGATCGAGAGCAAGACCATGGCGAAACTTCGCCACCCGTCACGTTCGCAGGTGCTCCGCGACTATCTGGACTGAGTGGAGCGAAAGCCGAAGGTGTGCGCTCATGCCGCGCGATGCCCAGAGAGACCGAACGGAACACCTGGACACGCTGATGATCGCGACAAACGCAAAGGCCCGCCGAATGGCGGGCCTTTGAAGATCAGAGCTCAGAGTTCTTTGACGTCCAACTTGTGGGTCTCGTCATGGATCTCGCGTGCGGTCGCCTTGAGGGACACCGAGAACTTCGAGTAGTGGTGGGCGCAGAACAGCAATTCGCTGCCTGCATTCAGGACCACGCGCACGTAGGCCTGGGCGTTGCATCGGTCACAGCGATCTGCTGCTGTCAGCGGTGTTGCTTCGATCGTCGTCGTCATGGTGCACCTCCCGGGTCTTGTTATTGTGTCCAACATTCTTCCCCACCCGGATATTCCCGCCCAATTCGGCGTGTCGCCGGATCGGGGGATTTACCAAATCCTGTCTATCCTCACTCCAACACCGAAGGGACGTTTGTGGCGCGTGCGAAGGCATCCGAGGACTACTCGGCCAAACACCTCGCTGTCCTCGAGGGATTGGATGCGGTTCGCAAGCGCCCCGGCATGTACATCGGTTCCACCGACGGCCGCGGCCTCATGCACTGCCTCTGGGAGATTGTCGACAATGCTGTAGATGAAGCACTCGTCGGATTCGCCAAGAACATTGACGTCGTGTTGCACCCCGACGGCTCGGTCGAAGTGCGCGACGACGGTCGTGGCATCCCCGTCGACGTCGAAACCAAGAGCAAACTTTCGGGCGTCGAACTCGTCATGACGAAACTGCACGCCGGTGGCAAATTCGGCGGAGGTTCCTATGCGGCGTCGGGTGGTCTGCACGGAGTCGGTGCGTCGGTGGTGAACGCCCTTTCCGAACGACTGGATGTCGAAGTCGACCGCGAGGGCAAGGTCCACCTGATGTCGTTCAAGCGCGGCGTACCGGGCGTGTTCGACGGCGATGCGCCTGATTCGGGTTTCACGAAGCAGTCCGGGCTGCGTGCAGGTGGCAAGGCGAAGAAGGGCATCACCGGAACGCGTATCCGGTACTGGGCCGACCGACAGATCTTCGACAAGTCGGCGGAGTTCGACCTCGACGCGCTGCGCGAACGCGCACGCCAGACGGCGTTCCTCGTTCCCGGACTTGCGATCAGGCTCCATGACCACCGTGTCGGACCCTCGAGCGAGGCGGAAGTGTTTCAATTCGCAGGCGGCATCGCGTCCTACTGCGACCACCTGTCCACTGCAGAAGCCGTGACGAGCATCGTCCGACTCACCGGTGTGGGGCACTTCCACGAGACTGTGCCGGTGCTCGACGACAAGGGCCATCTCAACCCCAAGGAAGTCGAACGCGAGTTGAAGGTGGACATCGCGCTGCGCTGGAACGCCGGCTACGACACCGACGTCCGATCGTTCGTGAACATCATCGCCACCCCCAAGGGCGGCACCCACCTCACCGGTTTCGAACGCGCGATCACGAAAGTGCTCAACGAGCAACTGCGTGCACAGCGGACGCTCAAGAATTCCGAGGACAACGTCACCAAAGATGATGTGCTCGAAGGCATGGTTGCCGTTGTGACCGTCCGCCTCCCCGAACCGCAGTTCGAGGGCCAGACGAAGGAAGTGCTGGGCACTCCGGCTGCGACGCGCATTGTTGCGCATGTCGTGCAGAAGGAACTCACGAACTGGTTCACGAATCCGCCGCGAGGCGACAAGGCATCCACGAAACTTGCGCTCGAGAAGGTGGCCAACGCGATGCGCACCCGCGTGGCTGCGCGCACGCATCGGGATGTGCAGCGGCGCAAGAATGCACTGGAATCCTCGGCACTGCCGGCGAAGCTGCGCGACTGCCGTTCGGACGACGTCGAGAAGACCGAGTTGTTCATCGTCGAGGGTGACTCAGCGCTCGGCACCGCCAAGGACGCGCGCAATTCCGAGTACCAGGCGATCCTGCCGATCCGCGGCAAGATCCTCAACGTCCAGAAATCGTCGCTCGCCGACATGTTGAAGAACGCGGAATGCGCATCGATCATCCAGGTCATCGGCGCCGGCTCCGGTCGCACCTTCGACCTCGACCAGGCGCGCTACCAGAAGATCATCCTGATGTCCGATGCCGATGTCGATGGCGCCCACATCCGCTGTCTACTGCTCACGCTCATCCACCGCTACATGCGTCCGCTGCTTGACGAGGGACGCGTGTATGCAGCGGTTCCTCCGCTCCACCGCATCGAAGTCACCGCGCATGGCAAGACGCCTGCAGAGATCCGGTACACGTACAGCGACGCCGAGATGAAGCAAGTGCTGAAGGAACTCAAGACGGCCGGTCGCCGATGGAAGGACCCGGTGCAGCGCTACAAGGGTCTTGGAGAGATGGATTCGAAGCAGTTGCGAGAAACGACCATGGACCCCAGGACGCGCACGCTCCGCAGGATCACGATGCGCGATGCGGCAGCAGCCGAGGGGATGTTCGATCTGCTCATGGGTTCCGATGTGGCGCCGCGCAAGGAGTTCATCGTGCAGGGCGCGAACAACCTCGACCGGTCACGTATCGACGCCTAGCGGCCGTCCGGCGTGCGGTCCGTCACGCAATACGCCACGTGAGGAATGCCGAACCTAGGCTCGTCGCATGGATCTTCGTACCCGTGCAGAAGCAGCACTCCGCGCCTGTGGCGCCACTGTCCCATCCGGCTCGGGCATCAACGCCCGCTCGCCGATCACCGGCACAACCTTGTTCAGTCTTGGCGCGACGTCGGCTGCTGACCTGGACCGAGCGATCGGGGAGGCACATGCCGCATTCCAGGAGTGGCGTTCGGTGCCCGCACCGGTGCGCGGTCAACTGGTGAAGCACTTCGGTCGTCTGCTCGAACAGCACAAGGAGGACCTCGCGGACCTCGTCACCATCGAAGTGGGGAAGATCCGTTCTGAGGCGCTCGGCGAGATCCAGGAGATGATCGACATCTGCGAATTCGCCGTCGGACTTTCACGTCAACTCGAAGGGCGAACGATGCCATCGGAGCGCCCCGGACATCGATTGATGGAGACTTGGCACCCGCGCGGCGTGGTCGGCGTGATCTCTGCATTCAATTTCCCTGCCGCTGTCTGGGCATGGAACACCGCAGTAGCGCTCGTCTGCGGTGACTCGGTCGTGTGGAAGCCGTCAGAACTGACGCCGCTCACCTCGATCGCGTGCGGGGCGATCCTCGACCGTGCCATCACCGACTGCGGTGCACCTGCGGGGGTGAGCCGCGTGATCCTGCCGACCCGGGACGACGCGCAACGCATCGTCGATGACCCGCGTGTTGCACTCGTGAGTGCCACGGGCTCGGAACGCATGGGCGCGATCGTCGGTCCACGGGTCGCCGCACGTTTCGGAACTGCGCTGCTCGAACTTGGCGGCAACAACGCAGCGATCGTCGCACCGTCTGCAGATCTCGATCTCGCGGTGCGCGGCATCGTCTTCGCTGCCGCCGGTACGGCCGGCCAACGGTGCACCACCATGCGACGGGTCATCGCCCACGAATCGGTCGTCGATACGCTGCTGGAGAAGCTGCAGGCGGTCTATGCGCGACTTCCCATCGGTGATCCGTTCGACTCCAGCACGCTCGTTGGACCACTCATCAACGAAGCCGCGCGCGATAAGTTCGAGAGTTCCATCAAGCAGGCGATCGCAGACGGCGGTGAACTCGTCGTCGGTGGTGGCCGCCGTGAAGTTGCGGGCGGCGTCTACGTCGAACCGGCAATCGTCCGCATGCCGTCGCAGTCGGACATTGTCCGGACGGAAACCTTCGCTCCCTTGCTGTACGTAATGACGTACTCCACGCTCGACGAAGCGATCGCGATGCAGAACGACGTGCCGCAGGGGCTGTCCTCGAGCATCTTCACACTCGACCAGCGGGAGGCGGAGATCTTCATGTCTGCGGCGGGATCGGATTGCGGCATCGTGAACGTGAACATCGGCACCTCGGGCGCAGAGATCGGTGGTGCCTTCGGCGGCGAGAAGACGACCGGCGGCGGACGTGAGTCGGGCAGTGACGCCTGGCGGGCGTACATGCGGCGGGCGACGAACACCATCAACTACTCGAAGGAACTTCCACTCGCGCAGGGCGTGAACTTCGGATGAGCCTCCCGACTCGTGCGGACGTCGTCATCATCGGCGGCGGCGTCATGGGAGCGAGCGCGGCCTTCCATCTCGCAGAAGCGGGAGTGACCGACGTCGTCGTACTCGAAATGGACGAATTCGCCTCCGGCTCCACGTCGAAGGCAGCCGGCGGCGTGCGTGCACAGTTCTCCGATCCGGTGAACATTGCGCTCGGTGCCCGTGGACTCGATGCGTTCGAGAATTTCCACGTCCGACCCGGCTACGAGATCGACCTGCATCAGGTCGGCTATCTCTTCCTCCTCACCTCTGAGGAGCAGGTGGAGGTGTACGCGGCATCCGCGGCACTGCAGAACAGCATGGGGATCGCTACGCGCATCATCTCGAGGGAAGAAGCGCAGGCTTTGTCGCCGGCGGCGATAACCGATGACGTCATTGCCGCGTCCTACCACCCGCGGGACGGCTACTGCAGCACCGAGAACGTGGTACTCGGCTACATCGGTGGAGCGCGGAAACTTGGCGCGAAGGCGTTCACCCACGTGACCGTGACGAGCATCGACATCGTCGACGGAGTCGTGCGTGGCGTGGAGACGTCGCAGGGTCGGATCGAAACCGCAACGATTGTGTGCACGGCCGGTGCGTGGTCGTCGCAGATCGGTGCGATGGCCGGCGTCGAGCTACCGATTGTCCCCATGCGACGGCAGATCCTCGTCTCCGAACCGTTGCCGTCGGAACTCCTCGACCGATTCCCCGACAGGCAGGCGTTCACCATCGACGCTGCCAGCACCTTCTACTGGCATCGTGAAGGTCCCGGCGTGCTCTACGGGATGTCGTATCAAGCCGAAACCCCTGGATTCAAACTCACCTACTCCGACGAATGGCTCGGCGATCTCGGTGCAGCGATGGAGCGCCGCTGCCCGGAGCTGCTCGAGGTCGGCATCGCGCATCAATGGGCAGGGCTGTACGAGATCACGCCCGACCACAACGCCTTGATCGGTGAGGCGAGCACCGTCTCGCGCTTCATCTACGCCGCTGGATTCTCCGGTCATGGTTTCCTGCAGGGTCCGGCGATCGGGGAAGTGTTGCGTGACTTGTATCTGCGCCGCGAACCGCTCATCGACGTGCGTCCGTTCACAGCGGAACGTTTCGCAACCGGCTCACTTCGCGGCGAAGTGAATATCGTGTGAGCATGGACCCGCTCGATATCCCGCCGGACCTGCTCCGCATCGATCCGGCCCGCATGCGCGAACTCGGCTACTGGGTGGTTGATCGCGTCATCGAACACCTGGAGACACTCGAGGTACAGCCGGCCCTCGTCACCGGAGACGAGCACGCGCTCCGCACCGCTGTCGACGCCGGCCTGCCACGAGCCGGGCACGACATCGCATCCGATCTCCGCACGCTTGCCGACGTGGTTCTGGCACATCAACAACACGGGGACCATCCGCGCTACTTCGCGAGGGTGCCCGGACCGTCGTCATACCCTGCGGTGCTTGCCGAATGGCTTGGTACCGGAATGCAGTCCATCGCGTCATCCTGGGTGGGCGGTTCGGGACCGACCACGGTTGAACTCACGGTCCTTGACTGGTTGCGCGACGCCGTCGGGCTGTCGCCGACCGCCGAAGGCGTGCTCGTGTCAGGCGGATCGATGGCGAACGCCACCGCCTTCGTGGCTGCCCGACAGGCGAAGGGTGACGGCGTCTTCTACATCTGCGACCAGACCCATTCGTCGATCGCGCGCGGACTGCGATCGATGGGCGTTCCGTCGGAACACATCCGTACCATCACGTCAACGGCCGACTTCGCCATGGACATCGACGCCTTGCGGAGTGCGATTGCGGCCGATCGTGCTGCTGGTCGCACCCCGACGGTGGTCGTCGGCACCGCGGGAACAACGAACACCGGCACCGTCGACGATCTCGCTGCGCTTGCCGACCTCTGCGCGCAGGAGCAGCTGTGGCTGCACGTCGATGGTGCCTACGGTGGCGCTGCGGCCATGAGCCCGCGGCATGCGCACGCATTCACGGGCCTCGATCGCGTCGATTCGTTCTCGATGGATCCGCACAAGTGGTTGTTCCAGCCGTATGACGTGGCCTGCGTATGGGTTCGTGAGCCCGGTGCGTTGGAAGCGGCGTTCGCTATGTATCCCGAGTACCTCGCAGATCTCCGACACGGGAACGTCGATCTGCACAACCGCGGACTCGAATTGTCGCGGCGCTCACGTGCACTGAAACTATGGCTCGCAATGCGCGCCTACGGCATGGACACGCTTGCCCTTGCCATCGATCGCGGAATCGCACTCGCCGAGTACGCGCAGCGACGAATCGAGGCCGATCCAACACTTGAACTCGTGTGTCCCGCCCGATTCGGCGTCGTGAACTTCGCGGGCATCAACAAGGGCAACGCGGCACATTCCGCGGCTGCCGCAGCGATCACCGCCAGTGGGTATGCGGCGGTATCGTCGACGGTGCTCAAAGGTCGGACGGTTCTGCGGCTGTGCATCATCAATCCGCGCACGACCACGGCCGACATCGACGGGACGATCGAACGGTTGTCGGCGGCGCTCCGCGCTCAGTAGTCGCGGGGGAGCAGCTTCCCGCTGTCGACGTCGTACACGGCGCCGGCAACCACCAGATCCTCCGGCAGCAGCGGGAATGTGCGGATACGCAGCACGTCGGTTCGGAGGGCTGCTTCTTGGTCGCGGATCGTGCGGATCTCGATCGAGCGGGCATCGACGCCGCTCGCTTCGTAGATTGCCTCGTGCATCTCGTCCTCGGTGCCGGACGCCATCTTGCAGTCCGTGTGCGGCATGACGAGGACCCGCTTCACGCCGAGCAAGTGCGATCCGAGCAGCAGTGTGCGCAGTACGTCGTCGGTGACGCGGGCACCGGCGTTGCGGATGATCTTGACGTCGCCGGGCTGCATGCCGACGATCGACAGCGGTTCGATCCGGGAGTCCATGCATGTGACGATTGCGAGGCCCTCGCGCGCGCGACCGGTGAGCTCGCTGTGGAGGAAGGTCGATGCGTACAGGTCATTGGCCGCCAGTACGTCGGCAAACGCGTCGGACGGAAACGGCTGCGCGGTTGGACGATTCGGCATGCCGTACATCGTATAGATGCTGGCTTCGGCGTGGCCGTGGGGTTACGTTCAGGTTATGACAACGGTCTCGACGGATCTGGCCATCATCGGAGCGGGACCCGCAGGTCTCTTCGCCGCCTACTACGCGGGATTCCGCAATTTCTCGGTAACGGTGATCGACGCGTTGCCCGAAGTCGGCGGCCAGGTGACGGCGATGTACCCCGAGAAGGAGATCTTCGACATCGCGGGCTTCCCGTCGGTCCTCGGGCGTGAACTCATCGAGCGCTTGGCACAGCAGGCGGCCACCGCGAATCCGACCTATCTGCTCGAAAGCCAGGTCGTGAGCCTCGAACACGACGCTTCCGGAGTGACGCTCGCGACCGGAAACGGGCACCGCATCGAGGCCAAGGCGGTCATCATCACCGGCGGTATCGGATCGTTCACGCCCCGAGCACTCCCGACTGGCAATGAATGGCTTGGCAAGGGCATGGTGCACTTCATCCCGTCGCTCAAGGAGCACGCCGGGCACGACGTCGTCATCGTCGGTGGCGGCGACTCGGCCTTCGATTGGGCTTGGTCGTTGCGTGACATCGCGAAGTCCGTCTGCATCGTCCATCGCCGTGGCGAGTTCCGCGCACATGCCGCAACCGTCGACAAAGTGCGCGACGCCGGAATCCGACTCATCACGAACGCCGAAGTTGCGGAAGTGCGTGGCGGTGCACATGTCACCGACGTCGTCGTGAAATCGAAACTGGATGAATCCCTTGAAACCCTGCCGTGTCAGACGCTCGTGGCCGCGCTCGGGTTTGTCGCCAACATCGGTCCGATCACCGAGTGGGGACTCGACACCGACAAGCGACATATCAAGGTCGATAGTGCGATGTTTACCAACTTGCCGCGGGTGCTCGCAGCTGGCGACATCTGCTCGTATGAAGGGCGCGTACCGCTTATCGCGGTCGGATTCGGCGAAGCCGCCACTGCGGTGAACAATGCGGCGCCGTTGATCAATCCCGACGCGCATGTGTTTCCCGGACACTCCTCCGGTGGGAGCGCGGACTAGGCGTTAGCCGGCGGCCGAGCGCCATCGACACAGGTGTCGATGTGCCGCCGGAAGGGCAGTAGTCGGCGTTAGCCGGCCGCTACCACGACGTCATGCAGCGGCGTCCCCGTTCCATCACGCTTGTCGCTCACGTCCGGCGCATCGACGGGTGAACCCTGCGGCCCGGCCAAGCGAGCGGGCGACGGGACGATCGCGGCGAAGGTGAGGTGGTCCTCACCCTTGCGGAATCCGTGGCACCGCACGCCGCCGGTGGCGCGGCCCTTGCCGGGATAGATGTCGAACGGTGTGCGCTTGATCGTCCCGGCATCGGCGCCCGGCAGTGCATTGCGGGATCCGGCGATGGTGACGACTTCGGCGCTGCTGGGCACGACGGCGAACGCGAGCACGGATGCACCCTTCGCGAGGGTGATGCCGGCCATGCCACCAGCGGCGCGGCCTTGTGCACGCACGAGTGACGAACTGAAATGGAGCAGCTGCGCGTCATCCGTGATGAATGTCAACGTGTCGCCGTCAGTGGCATTGCCGACGCCGACGACCTCGTCGCCGTCGCCGAGCGCGATGATGTCGTACAGCGGCTTGTTCACGAGTTCCTGTTGTACCCGTTTGACGATCCCACGTCGGGTCCCGACCGCGATGGGTGCTGCGGTTTCCGCGATGTCGACGATACCCACGACGGTTTCACCGCGATCGAAGGTGGCGGAGTCCGAGACGGGGACGCCGCCCTTCAGCACGGGTGCACTCGCCGTATCCGCAAGCATCGGCAGGGTCACCGCGTTGACGCGCGCGAGCCGGCCGCGGTTCGTGATGACGCCGAACTCGCCGCGGCTGGTGGTGGTCACCATGCCGACCACTACGTCGTGGCGCGCACGACCGCCGGTACGGCTTAGTGGTGCAGCGGTACGGGTGCGGGCGATCAGTCCGGTGCTCGACAGCAGCACGTGACAGGGTTCGTCCGCCACCTCGAGATCCGCTGCGACCGGTTCGGGTGCGTGTTCGAGCAACACGGTGCGGCGCGGCGTTCCGTGCGATGCGGCAACATCAGCGAGTTCATCACCGACGACCTTGCGAATCTGTCGCTCGTCTGCGAGCAGGGCGTCGAGTTCTGCGATGGTCTGTTGTAGTTCGGCGCGTTCCTTCTCCAGTTCGATGGTTGAGAGCTTCGTCAACCTGCGAAGCGGCATCTCGAGGATGAAGTTCGCCTGGATCTCGGACAGGTCGAAGACCTCCATGAGACGAGCACGAGCAGCCGCGGCATCGTCGCTGGTGCGGATAACCTGGATAACCTCGTCGATGTTGAGGATCGCGATGTGGACGCCGTCGACCAGATGCAATCTGTCAGCGGCCTTCGCGCGCCGGAATTCGCTCCGTCGGGTGACAACCTCGATGCGATGTGCGATGTAGACGTCGAGCAGCTCTTTCAACCCAAGCGTTTCGGGGCGGCCGTTGACGAGCGCAACGTTGTTGATCGTGAAGGACTCTTCGAGCGGAGTGGACTTGTAGAGCTGTTCCAGCACCGCGTCGGGATTGAATCCGGCCTTGAGTTCGATCACGAGCCGAAGGCCGCGTTCGCCGTCGGACAGGTCGAGCACATCGGCGATGCCCTGCAACTTCTTCGCCTGTACGAGATCCTTGATGCGCTCGATCACCCGCTCCGGTCCGACATTGAACGGCAGTTCCGTGACGACGAGCGCCTGTCGCCGCGCAGTGACGTTCTCGGTCGCGACGGTGGCGCGCATGCGGAACGCGCCGCGGCCGTCACGGTAGGCGTCGCGGATGCCGTCGATCCCGATGATGCGGCCGCCGGTCGGGAGATCGGGGCCGGGCACGAATCGCATGAGATCCGCGAGGGACGCCTTCGGATTTGTGAGCAGATGCCGAGCCGCGGCGATGACTTCGCCGAGATTGTGCGGCGGCATATTCGTCGCCATGCCGACTGCGATGCCGCTTGCACCGTTCACGAGCAGTTGCGGCAGTGCTGCGGGCAGCACGCTCGGTTCGAGTTCACGCCCGTCATAGTTCGACGTGAAGTCGACGACGTCCTCTTCCAGTCCGGCGGTCATGAGCACGGCAGCCGTTGCGGGCCGCGCTTCGGTGTAGCGGTATGCCGCTGGGCCGTCGTCGAGCGAACCGAAGTTGCCGTGACCGTCGACGAGTGGCAGTCGCAGTGAAAAGTCCTGCGCCATGCGCACCATGGCGTCGTAGATGGCACTGTCACCGTGCGGATGCAGGCGGCCCATGACTTCACCGACGACGCGGGCGGATTTCACATGGCCGCGGTCCGGACGCAGTCCCATGTCGCTCATCGTGTACAGGATCCGGCGCTGGACCGGCTTCAACCCGTCGCGCGCGTCCGGCAGGGCGCGCGAGTAGATGACGGAGTAGGCGTACTCGAGGAACGACCCCTGCATCTCATCGGAGACGTCCACATCCGTGATGTGCTCAACGACCGGTGTGGGGTCCTGGGTGGTGCGGCGTGCCATCGAAATCCTCCGGCGTCACCGTACCCAAGGGGATCACGGAAGCGGGCGCGCACCACGCTGTTCGACGGCTCGATGTCCGAAGAGGTTGCCCGCCTCGAGGACATCCTCGATCTGCCGACCGGTCTTCCATGCGGGTATCGCGCCGGCTGCGAACGCATCGCCGGCCCCGACAGTGTCCACGACGACCGATTTCACGGCCGGCCGACTGATGAGCACGCCCTCATGCCATACGCATGCACCGTCGGGTCCGAGTTTGACGATCGCGGTGGGGAAATGGTCGGCAAGGCTCTGCGCCGCGGAGTGCGGATGACGAGTCTCCGTGAGCGTCATCGCCTCGGCTTCGTTGGCGATGAGCAGGTCGACGCCCTGCATCGACTGCAGCGCGAACTTCGCGCCCATGACATCAATGAGTCGTGCCGAGGCCGGGTCCATCGAGACCGTCGCGCCGGCGGCTTTCGCAACCTCGATGTAGTGCAGCGCCTTCGCGCGCGAGTTCTCGCGGAGGAGAACGTATCCCGAGAGGTGGACGTGATCGCCCGGATGCACGACGCCGTCGAGCCCGGACATGGAAAGACCGCCATTGGCCTCGGAAGACGGGAACATCGTGCGTTCGCCGTCGGGATGGACGAGTGCGACGACCGCACCTGTGGGCCCCGCGGTGTGCGTTGCGTGGACATCGACACCGACGTGTTGGAGGTCTGCGACCAGGGCATGTCCGATGATGTCGTCACCGATCGCGCAGTAGAAGTGCGGATGGTGTCCCGCGCGACCCATCCAGGATGCGACATTCGCCGCTGCGCCGCCGCCGTGGAGTTCGACCGTGGCACGGTTGTCGTCGCCGAAGTGGATCTCGGTGTCGTGGAGAACGGTCACGACGTCGACCATCAGGTCGCCGGCGATGATGTACTTCACAGTCGCCCGAATTCACCCGCGATGGCGGAGGCGAGCGTCGCGTTGCGCAGCACGATGTCGATATTCACTTCGAGGCTCGCCCCCTCCGTCTCGCGATGGAAGTAGTCGAGGAGGAACGGTGTGACGTCCTTGCCCCGCACATGTGCGGCCTCGGCGGCGGCAAGGCCGCCATGGAGGACGCGATCGTGCAGCACGGGATCGAGTTGGGCATCGAGTGGCAACGGCTGCGCCACCACGATGCCGCCGTTCAGCTCCCACTGATCGCGCTGTCGCATGATTCGTGCGATCTCCTCTGCAGAGTCGACGCGGGTGTCGACCGTGAAGCCGGTGTCGGTGAGGTAGAAGCCGGGGAACGCATTCGTCCGGTAGGTGAGCACCGGGATGTTGAGCGTCTCGAGCCGCTCGAGCGTTGCGGGAATATCGAGGATCGACTTCACGCCGGCGCACACGACCGTCATCCTCGTGGTGCCCAGTGTGGTGAGGTCGGCGGATTCGTCCCACGTCTCACGGGCGAGTCGATGGACACCGCCGAGGCCACCGGTCGCGAAGACGCGGATGCCTGCAAGCGCTGCGAGATGCGATGTCGCTGCCACGGTGGTTGCGCCATGCCCGCCGCGCGCAGCAAGCGGAGCAAGATCGCGCACGGAAACCTTGACCACTGCATCATCGTTCGCGATCGTCTGCAGCGCGGTGTCGTCGAGGCCGATGCGCGCAGTGCCATTGACCACGGCAATCGTCGCGGGGACGGCACCGCCGTCGCGTACCTGCTGTTCGATTGCGCGCGCCACATCGAGATTGCGCGGTCGCGGCAAACCGTGGCTGATGATGGTGGATTCCAACGCAACAACCGGTCGCTTCGCCGCAAGCGCGTCGGCAACCTCGGGATGGATCTGCAGATTCGTGATGCTCACGCGTCAACGGTAGTCCAAACCTGTGGCATCCTGCCGGTGTGCAAACTCCGTGGGCGATGATGGAGGGCATTCCGACGCCGGTACGTCGCGTGCTCCTCGGCGTTTTCCTCAATTTCCTCGGCAGCGGCCTCACCATGTCGCTGTTGATGGTGTACCTGCACGACATCCGTGGCATCAGCATCGCAACCGCCGGATTTCTGCTGGCGTGGCAGGCCGTTATCGGGATCGCCATGACCGCGCCGATCGGATATCTCATCGACCGTCATGGTCCCGTGCGCGTCATGGTGCCGGGAATCCTGATGGAGGCCGTGGCGGTCGCGTGCATCTCCTGGGTCCAGACGGTGCCGCAGGCATTCGTGGTGGCAACGCTCGGCGCGATCTGTGGCGCGACGATCTGGCCGTCACAGACCACGCTCTATTCGCAGTTGACGCAGCCGAAGGATCGCGAACGGGTGTTCGCCCTGAGCTTCATGTTCCTCAATCTCGGGCTCGGCATCGGTGGCCTGCTGACGTCGGCGATCGTCCGTGACGGTGATGCTGCACGGTTCGAACTCCTGTATCGGATCGATGCGGCGACCTATCTCTTCCTCGCGATCGCCGTGTGGACGGTGCGAACGCATGCGGCCGCGGCGCGCGAGACGTTCGACCGACAGCGGGCCGCCGAGGGCAGTTATGCGGAAGTGCTGCGTGATCGCCGACTCCAACGGCTCGCACTGGGCGGCGTTGTCACGTTCATCTGCGGATACGGGTCCGTGATGTCCGGCGTCCCCGTCTTCGCAACGCAGCAGCTCGATCTCAGCGTTCGCTGGCTGGGCGTGATCTACGGCGTGAATACGTTCCTCATTGTTGCATTCCAGGCGCTGGTTGTGTCGCGGATACGCGGACGCTCGCGCTCGCTTGTGATGGCGAGTGTGGGTGCTATTTGGGCGCTCTCGTGGATCGCAATGGGAATGGCGCAGTTCGTCGCGCCGGTGCTGCTCCTCGTGGTCGCACAAGGCGTGTTCGCGGTCGGTGAGATGTTGTGGGCACCAGTGGGACCGGCGGTGGTGAACAGCATTGCGCCCGATGAATTGCGCGGCCGGTACAACGCAGTCGTGGGCCTGCAGTGGGGGATCTCCGGCATCGTCGGACCGGCATTGACGGGCTTCATGCTCGCCCGCGACCTGGCAGCGCAGTGGATCGGCCTGCTCTTCGTGGGCTCGTTGCTCGGCGCCGCCCTGCTCGGGTCCCTGCGGCGGCTGCTCGACCCGGTGACCGATGCAGGATCGGGGCCCCGTGGCCGATGTAGAGGGCGGGCATGCGCATGGACGCAGGGTAGCAGTAAATAGTTCAATGTTCAACTAAGGTGCACTTCACCGCGCCCGTGGCCCAGAACACGTGATTGTTAGTCGTTGGTCCTTAGTAATTGGCTCTCGTCGAGAGCAGGCTGTGTGTGTAGCGACACGCGCGACGATTGAGGTCTCCATGACGACGACGATGACCAAACCCCCCACCACGAACGCGAAACTCATCGCCTGGGTTGAAGAAGTGGCTGCGCTCACGAAGCCCGATCGGATCGAATGGGCGGACGGGTCGCAGGCCGAATGGGATCGGTTGACCCAGCAGCTCGTCGATGCGGGCACCTTCACCCGGCTCAACGCCGACAAGCGCCCCAACTCGTTCCTCGCGCGCTCCCATCCGAGCGACGTCGCACGCGTGGAAGACCGCACCTTCATCTGCTGCGAACGCGAAGAAGATGCGGGGCCGACGAACCATTGGATGGCACCGGCGCAGATGCGCGACACACTTCGCCCGCTGTTCGACGGTTGCATGCGTGGTCGCACGATGTATGTGATCCCGTTCTCGATGGGACCGTTGGGTTCGCACATCGCGCAACTCGGCGTCGAAATCTCCGATTCACCGTACGTGGTGCTAAACATGCGGATCATGACCCGCATGGGGCAGGCGGCGCTGGACCAGATCGGTCCGGATGGCGATTTCGTGAAGGCCGTGCATTCCGTGGGCATGCCGCTCGACGCAGGTCAGGCCGACGTGGCGTGGCCCTGCAACGAGACGAAATACATCACCCACTTCCCGGAGACCCGCGAGATCTGGTCCTTCGGTTCCGGTTACGGCGGCAATGCGCTCCTCGGCAAGAAGTGCTTCGCACTTCGCATCGCGTCGACCATGGGCAAGGAGGAGGGGTGGCTCGCCGAGCACATGCTCATCCTGAAACTCACGGCACCGGACGGAGATGTGAAGTACCTCGCGGCGGCGTTCCCGAGCGCGTGTGGCAAGACGAACCTGGCGATGCTGCAGCCGACGCTGCCCGGCTGGAAAGTCGAAACCATCGGTGACGACATCGCGTGGATGCGTTTCGGTGCCGACGGCCAGCTGTACGCGATCAACCCCGAGTCGGGATTCTTCGGCGTCGCTCCCGGCACCAGCATGCTCACCAACGCGAACGCCATGCTCACGTTGCACAGCAACTGCATCTACACGAACGTTGCACTCACCGATGATGGAGATGTGTGGTGGGAGGGCATGACCGCCGAAGCGCCAGCACACCTCATCGACTGGAAGGGCAATGACTGGACACCGGAGAGCGGTGTGCCGTCGAGTCACCCGAATGCGCGGTTCACGGCACCGGCAGCGCAGTGCCCGTCGATCGCCGACAACTGGGAAGACCCGGCGGGTGTTCCGATCTCGGCGATTCTCTTCGGTGGCCGACGCGCGTCCAACGTTCCGCTCGTCATCGAGGCGCGCGACTGGGCACATGGTGTGTTCCTCGGCGCCACGATCGCGTCGGAGCAGACAGCGGCTGCAGAAGGAACGGTTGGCGAACTGCGCCGCGATCCGTTCGCGATGCTGCCGTTCTGCGGATACAACATGGCGGAGTACTGGAACCACTGGTTGCGCATGGGAGATCGTGCGGGCGCGAAGTTGCCGCGCGTGTTCCAGGTCAACTGGTTCCGCAAGTCGAAGGACGGCAAGTGGCTGTGGCCCGGTTTCGGGGAAAACAGTCGCGTGCTTGCCTGGGCCGTCGAGCGCGTCGCTGGCAAGGTGGACGCCGCAGAGACGCCACTCGGGTTCGTCCCGATGCCCGGCGATCTCAACCTCGATGGTCTCGACATCGGTGCCGCAGAACTTGCGGAGCTTTTCGACGTCGACGCGCGTCGCTGGCTCACCGAGTGTGATCTCACCGCCGAGTACTTCACGAAGTTCGGCGACCACGTTCCGGCCGAACTGAAGGAAGAACTCGCGGCCCTGCGTCGTCGACTCTCTGCATAGCGGCCGTATATACGTGCTTCCGTCGGACCGGCGGCGCACGGGTAGGCTCGCAACCTATTCGTGGTGAGGGGCAGGCATGTCATCGGTCGATCTGCGGGGACGCGATCTCCTGAAGGAGATCGACTACACGGCAGAGGAACTCGTTGCGCTGTTGGACGTCGCAACGGTGTTGAAACGCGCCGGACGGCAGCGCGAGCGACATCTGGACCGTCAGTGCATCGCCCTCATCTTCGAGAAGACCTCGACACGAACCCGCTGCGCCTTCGAGGTTGCTGCGCATCATCAAGGCGCGGACGTGACCTATCTCGATCCCACCGGTTCGCAGTTCGGGCACAAGGAATCTGCCGCAGACTCCGCACGATTGTTGTCGCGGATGTTCGACGCGATCCAGTTCCGCGGTAAGTCGCAGGAGACAGTTGAGGAACTCGCCAGGTTTTCGTCGGTGCCGGTCTACAACGGCTTGACCGACGACTGGCACCCGACCCAGATGTTGGCCGACTTCCTCACCATGCGTGAGCACACCACGACGAGTGGTGTGCAGGATGTGTCTTTCGCCTACCTCGGCGATGCGCGGAACAACATGGGGAACTCGCTGCTTGTCACGTCCGCGATTCTCGGCGTTGATTGCCGACTGGTTGCGCCCAAGACGTTGTGGCCGACAGAACAGGTGCAGGCGATCGCAGCGGAAGCTGCGCGTCAGTCCGGCGCCACCTTGCTCATCACCGACGACATCGAAGCAGGCGTGAAAGGTGCCGAGTTCGTGCACACCGACGTCTGGGTGTCGATGGGGGAGTCGGGCGAGGTGTGGGACGAGCGTGTCGGTGTCTTGCGGCCGTACCGCGTGACGGCCGAGACGCTTCGCATGACGGGTCGGTCCGACGTGAAGTTCATGCACTGCTTGCCCGCGTACCACGATCAGTCGACGCCCGTCGGACGACAGGCTGCGCAGAACTACGGGCTGACAGACGGCGTCGAAGTCACGAGCGAGGTGTTCGAAGGTCCGAACAGCATCGTGTGGGATCAGGGCGAGAACCGGCTGCATACGATCGAGGCACTCCTTGTCGCCACCATGGGTGATACCGAGACTGGGGCGATCCGCGGATGAGCCTCCCGATGGAAGCGCCGGCGCTCGGCACGCTCGTCGAGGAGGAAACACAGACCTCGCACGACGACGGTGACCACGAGCGGTTCGCGCACTACGTGCGCAAGGACAAGATCGTAGAAAGTGCTGTCACAGGTGCGCCGGTGATTGCGCTGTGCGGCAAGGTGTGGGTGCCGAACAGGGATCCGCAGAAGTTCCCGGTCTGCCCGGACTGCAAGAAGATCTACGAGAAGTTGCAGGGCGACTAGCAACCGCTGAACGACGCGGCGAGTGCGTCGATGGCGTGCCGAGCGCGGTTCCCCTCGCCCACGCTGTGCAGGTTGTTCACCACGATCGCGAACGGCCGGTAGGTGCCGTCGGCCAGCGGTGCATATCCCGCCAGCGACACGACGTCGCGAAGTCCGCCGGTTTTCACCTTGAGCGTGCCCTGAACGCACATCGATGGCTTCGTGTGGAATCGTCCGCGCACGGTGCCTTCAGCACCTGCGGTGGGGAGCAGTTCGCGCAGAATCTTGGTGCGGTCGTTTGCCGCTGCGACACGCAACACATCCGACAGCGCGAACGCGGTCAACCGGTTGTTTCGCGACAACCCCGATGCATCGATGAGCTCGAGGCCCTTCGTTGGGACGCCGAGTTTGGTCAACTGCTCGTATGCGGTCAGCCGCGCATCGGCCCAAGATGCGGTTCGGCCCGCGGCCAGCGACGACAACCGGAACACGGCTTCGGCAATGTCGTTGTCGCTGTACCAGAGCATCGTGCGCAGGGCCCCCTGCAAGCGCATGCCGGAGAAGGTCACGATCTCCGCGCCGGTGGCTTTCGCCCGACCGGCGTACGACACATGCACGCCGGCGTTCGCGAGGTTGGAGACGAAGAACTGCACCGCCAGCTTCGAGGAGTCCATGGAGATGCGGCGGTCGACCATGAGTGCGCGGATCGGGTTGAGCTCCTGTGGCTGCTGCGAGGTCTTCACACCGGGTGCAACGGTGGGCGCCGGAAACAGGGTGTCATCAAGCTTCAACGTCGTGACGTGACCATTGATCGCGGCGAGTGTGGCGACCGTTCGTTCGGCGAGGGTTTTCAGATTCGCCGAGGTGAGCATCGTGTCACCGCCGCCGACGAGGTACAGCGTCTCGCTTGCTTCGTCGTAGTTCACGCGCGTGACCGGTTTCCAGTCCTGACCGAGCAGCTGCAGTGCCACTGTCGCCGTGATGAGTTTCATCGTGGACGCCGGCATGAACGGCTCGTAGGCGCGCGATGTCCACAATGGCGAGCCGTCCGGATTCAATGCGGCGAGTCCGGTTCGCGCCGGCAATTTCGATGAGCGCATCCGCGTCTGGATGAGGCTCATCGTGTGCTCCGTCGATGGCGCACCGACGGTTGGGGTCACGGCTGAGGTGCCCGTCTCGTCCGCGACCGCCGCCAACGGAGTGAGGCCCACGAGCAGGGCTGCAGCGATCGTCTTCCGGAATTGCACGGGCACAGGGTATTGGATCGCTGCCGCAAGTGACGTCGTGGGAGAATGGCGCTGTGTCGTTCACACTCCCGGAAGCCGCGCAAGCGCAGCAGGTGAAGCCTGCTTCGCCGTGGAACACGATTGTCTGGGACGATCCGATCAATCTCATGTCCTATGTGACCTTCGTGTTCATGACCCACTTCCACTTTCCGCGTGAACGCGCCGAGGAATTGATGCTCGAAGTGCACAACAACGGCAAAGCGACGGTCAGTTCCGGCTCACGCGAATCGATGGAGCGCGACGTCCAGGCGCTCCACGAATACGGCCTGTGGGCGACCCTCGAACAGGCCGGCTGATGGCGATTGGATTCCGACCGACCACCGAGGGTCGGTTCGAGGCGGGTTTCGACGACCAGGAACGTGCACTGCTGTCGCATCTCGCGCGCGATCTGCAGGAGTTCCTCGGGCCTGAGACGGCGGGCACAGACCCGGACCCGTTTGCGATCGGCATCCTCGAGTCGGCCGCCATCAGCGACGACCCGGCACTCGCGCGACTGTTTCCGGATGCCTACGAACTTGATGAGGACGCAGCGGACGACTTCCGTCGGTACACCGAAACGGAATTGCGCGACGCGAAAGCCGCACATCTCGCCGTACTGGTTTCCACGGTCGAACAGGGCGGCCCACGCACCACACTCACAGCAGATGAAGCGCGTTCATGGGTGATCGCACTCAATGATCTGCGGCTCGTCATCGGCACCCGACTCCACCTCGACGACGAGGAGGACGAGGAGCCGGATATCGAACCGGAGTACGTCGAACAATTGACGGCCATCTATCAATGGCTCACGTGGTTGCAGGAGTCGCTTGTCGGCGCCCAGCTCGGTGATGACCAGTAGTGTGGCATCTGTGAACGACGCTCCGATCGGCATCTTCGACTCCGGCGTCGGTGGCCTCACCGTTGCACGTGCTGTCATCGATCAATTGCCGCACGAGCAGATTCTGTACGTGGGCGACACCGCCCGCGGACCCTACGGACCGCGTTCGCTCGCGGAGGTTCGGCAGTTTGCGCTCGAAATCATGGACGGGCTTGTTGCACGCGGCGTGAAGATGATCGTCATCGCCTGCAACACGGCAAGTGCGGCCGTGCTGCGCGATGCACGAGAGCGGTACCAGGTTCCGGTGGTCGAAGTGATCCAGCCTGCTGCGCGGCGGGCCGCACGCACCACGCGAAATGGGCACATCGGTGTGATCGGGACCCAGGCGACGATCACGAGCGGCGTCTACGAAGATGCGCTTTCGGCCATCCCCGACGTCGACGTCGAATCGCGCGCGTGCCCCTCGTTCGTGTCCTTCGTGGAGGCCGGCATCACGACCGGACCGGAACTCATGAACGATGCGCACGCCTATCTCGATCCGCTGGTTGCGGCAGGCATCGACACGCTGGTGCTCGGCTGCACGCACTACCCATTGCTCACCGGTGTCATCCAGTACGTGGTCGGCGAGGATGTTGCACTCGTGTCGAGTGCCGAGGAGACCGCGAAAGACGTGTATCGCGTGCTGACCAGCAGCAACATGCTGCGACCGTCGGATGCAGCGCCGGCGAAGCACGAATTCCTCGCAACCGGTGATCCGGCGCCGTTCGCGGAGCTCGGACGACGCATCCTGGGAACCGCGGTCACGGCCGAACACGTTTCATTCGGCGCTTTGCGCTGACGTACGCTGCGGCCATGCGATCCGATGGCCGTCAGTCACACGAACTCCGCCCTGTCACGTTCGAGCGCAAGTGGTCCGCCCACGCGGAGGGCTCATGCCTTGTGAGCTTCGGCGACACGAAAGTGCTGTGCACTGCGTCCTTTACTGAAGGTGTGCCGCGATGGCGCAAGGACAGCGGGCTCGGTTGGACGAGTGCGGAGTACGCGATGCTGCCTCGCGCTACCACGACGCGCAATGACCGTGAATCGGTGAAGGGCAAACTGGGCGGTCGGACGCAGGAGATCTCCCGTTTGATCGGACGTTCGCTGCGCGCAGCAATCGACCTCTCGCACCTGGGCGAGAACACCATCGTCATCGACTGTGATGTGCTGCAGGCCGATGGTGGCACGCGGACTGCCGCGATCACGGGTGCCTGGGTTGCGTTGTACGACGCGATTGCCTGGGCGCATGGCAAGGGAATCGTGCGCGATATCGAGGCCGCGTTGCCGCGCAGCGTTGCCGCCGTGAGTGTCGGCATCATCGACGGTGAGCCGCGGCTCGATCTGCACTACGAGGACGACGTCCGCGCAGACACCGACATGAATGTCGTGATGACAGGCGATGGTGCATTCGTGGAGGTGCAGGGCACTGCTGAGGGCACGGTGTTCGATCGCGCACTCCTGAACCAACTGCTCGACCTCGCCACCACCGGCTGTTCGCAACTGACACATTTGCAGCAGGCGGCCATCCGGCCATGACCGTCCATGTCGTGTTCGCAACCGGTAATGCGCACAAGGTCGGTGAGGTGCAGGACATCCTGTCGGCCGCCGGAGGGGACATTCTGGTGCTGTCGCTGTCCGCGTGGCCGGATGCACCGACGCCGGTCGAGGACGGTGCAACGTTTGCCGAGAACGCGCTGATCAAGGCTCGCGCTATTGCTGCACACACCGGACGCGCAGCAATCGCTGACGACTCCGGCATCTGCGTCGATGCCCTGAACGGAATGCCGGGCATCTACTCCGCCCGCTGGGCAGGGGAGCACGGGAACGACGCGGCAAACCTGGAGTTGCTGCTCTCACAGGTTCGCGATGTTCCCGGCGAACGTCGCGGTGCCCACTTCCTGTGTGCAGCCGCCGTCGTGACTCCTGATGGTCGGGAACGGGTCGTCGAGGGCACCATCGAAGGGGTGCTGACGACCGCGCCCGCCGGCAGCGGCGGATTCGGCTACGACCCGATCTTCAAGCCGCACGGTTTCGACGTCACAACGGCGCAGTTGAGCCCGGCGGAGAAGAATGCGATCAGTCATCGAGGTGCGGCCTTCCGCGCCCTGGCACCGGTGCTCATCGAGCTGCTCGGATGACGCCTCAATATGCGCTCACGCACCGAGTCGCTCGCTCCTCGGTCGGTGCGGACAGTGGGATTCGAACCCACACGCCTTTCGGCCAAGGCTTTTAAGGCCCCTGCGTCTACCATTCCGCCACATCCGCGTTCGTTGGTGCGGGCGAGGGGAGTCGAACCCCTACACCTTTCGGCACTGGAACCTAAATCCAGCGTGTCTGCCAGTTCCACCACGCCCGCGTAGCCAACACGGGAAGTCTAGGCGTTGCACGAAAGGCGTAGGCTGGTTCCCATGGAACGCAAGCCCGAAGACATCGTCAAGGAAATCGACGCAACCCGTGAGCGCCTCGTCACGAATCTCGACGAGCTGGGCGATCGCATGCAACCGGAAGCCATCATGCGGCGTCAGGTGGACAAGGTGAAGGCGTACTACATCGATGATGTCAGCGGTGAAATCCGACAGGATCGGGCGATCAAGACGGGTGCGATCGCACTCGGTGTGCTCATCCTGCGCAAGCTGCTCAAGTAGCGCATGCAACTGCACGACATCCTCGTCGTCGGTGTCGCGGGATTGCTTGCCGGGTTGATCAACGGCGTCGTCGGCGGCGCAAGTCTGATGACATTTCCGGTACTCGTAGCCACTGGGCTCGCCCCTGTACAAGCCGCGGTCACGAATACCGTCGGCATCGGCGGTGCGAACGTCTTCGCGCTCATTCCGCATCGCACGAGCATGCGCTGGGCGTTCAGGGCGTGGCGTCGTGGCGCATTCTTCACCGCCGTCGGCGCCGCCTTGGGGGCCTATCTCCTGCTTGCGTTGCCAGAACGTGTCTTCGAAGTCGTCGTGCCAGTGTTCGTGTTCTTTGCAACGCTGGCGATGATGCGCCGACTCCCCGTCCACGAACCCGAGGGCTCGGGACATCCGCACACCGAGGCGCGGCTCGCTGCAGCCGGTATCTACAGCGGATATTTCGGATCGGGAATGGGCATCATTGCGATGGCAATTCTTGCAAACGATGGTCGCCTCGACATGCGGGGCGTATCGGTGGTGAAGAACTATGTGATCGCGGTGGCGAACACTGTCGCCACTTTGTACTTCCTGCCCAGTGGGGAAACGGCATGGGCGCAAGCCGGGATTCTCTTCATCACATCGGCAACCGGTGGCTACCTCAGCGGCCGCTTGCTCGATCGGCTCAATCAGGAACTGCTCCGCTGGGTGGTCGTCACGGTGGGGCTGGTCTCGACGGTGTATTTGACCCTTCGACTGTTCTCAGTAGGGTGACACGGTGCCGAACGAAACGATTCTCGAACGCCGTGCGACGCCACGCCAAGCCCGAGCTCGTGAACGTGTCGAATCGATTCTGGTTGCCGCGCGCGACATCATCGAACATGAAGGCGTCGAGCCGCTCTCGACGCAGCGGATCGCGAAGGTCGCCGGAATCCCAGTTGGCAGCGTCTACCAGTTCTTCCCGAACAAGCACTCGATCGTGCTCGAACTTGCGAAGCGTTCGCTCATTCCGATGAACGAACTGGTCGATCGGACGAGTCCGGCGCCGGCCACCGATGAGCAGTGGTGGCCGTGGTGGGAGACGTTCATCGACGGACTCGTCGAGATGTGGCGGCAGGACTCCAGCGGCGGCGCCATCTGGTCGGCATGTGCCGGCACCCCGGAGCTCGTGGCACGATCCTACGAACTCGAAATCCAGTACGCACGCGGCGTCGCTGGGCTCCTCTCACCGTTGTTCCCGCATGAATCGCAAGACGCGCAGGAGAAGCGGGCGCTCATCATGTCGAGAATGATCTCCTTCGGCCTCGACTATGCATGGATCGGCGGCACGTTCAGTGACGAGGCGGCGATGGTCGTCAAGCGCACGGCCGTGGCGGGGCTCGCAGCGGAAATCAACGCGGCACGCGTTGCCGCCGGCACACTGCGATGACCGAACCGCACGAAGCAAGTGCGGACGTCGCATATGCGGACGTCGCCGAACTCCGACGTCGTCTCGCAGACGGCTCGCTCACCTCTGAAGCGCTGGTGCGTGGGCTCCTGGACCGCATCTCCGCAATCGACGCAGCGGATTCTGCAATCGCCCTCCGTTCGATCCTCGCAGTGTCGCAGGATGCCATTGCAGACGCTCGCCGCCGCGACAAGGAGCGCGCCGCGGGAATCGCGAGTGGTCCACTGCACGGTATCCCGGTGGTCGTGAAGGACAACATCGAGGCGGTCGGACTCCCATGTACGGCGGGATCGCTTGCACTCGTGGATTCGCCGGTGCACCAGGACGCGCCGCTCGTGGCTCGCCTGCGTGATGCGGGAGCAATCGTGATGGCGGCGACGAACCTGTCGGAGTGGGCGAATATCCGCAGTGGTGCATCCACGAGCGGATGGTCCGCGGTCGGTGGGCTCACCGGAAACCCGTGGGCACTGGATCGCAGTCCCGGTGGATCCTCCGCCGGCTCGGGTGCTGCACTTGCTGCCGGACTCGCGCCATTGGCGATCGGCACCGAGACCGATGGATCGATCGTGTGCCCCGCTTCCGTCAATGGTGTGGTGGGCTT
>CAXBQV010000005.1:0-34127 GCA_963978265.1 uncultured bacterium
CACGTCGACGTCGCGCATGGTCTTCGGCTGGACGGTGTCCTTCCACGGCGCGATGCCGAGGCAGTGCACGTACCAGGCGAGTCAGCAGCAGCCAGATCGAACTGATGCCGCCCGCAAGGAATCCGCACATGATGCCAAAGGCCGCCAGCTGCCAATGCACCATGCCCAGCGTGGCCCCGATGACGCCGGCGAGCTTCACATCGCCGAGTCCCATGCCGCCACGCGACACGATGTTGAGGAGGAGGAAGAAGGCGGCGCAGCCCGCTGCGCTCAATACAGGGGTCAGCAACCCGGCTGCATCTTGTGCGAGCACGGCTGCAATGACCGCGCACAGGATGGCCCAGCTGAAACCGGCCAAGGTCAGCACATTGGGCAGTCGTCGATGGCGGAGATCGATGATGAGGAGCGGCAGTGTGATGACGGCAAAGCCCGAGTAGGCGAGTCCGACCGGAGTCAGCCCACCTGCGTACACCGCGAGCACGTAGAGCGCCGCAGTGCCGATTTCCATCAGCGGATAGAACAACCCGATGCGTTCGCCGCAACCGCGGCAGCGGCCACGAAGAAGGAGGTAGCTCAGGAGCGGGACGTTCTCCCAGGGCGGCAACCAGCGACCGCACTTCGGGCAGGCGGAGTCCGGGTACACAATCGACTTGCCAGCGGGAATCCGCACCGTCAAGACGCTTGCGAAGGAACCGAAGACGAGCCCGAAGAGCACAGCAAAGACGGCAATCAGCGTGGGATATCCAGTGATGCCACTCAGGGTTTGCATGCGGTCACTCTACAGATTGGGCTGCGAGTGCCGGTCTCAATCCGCAAGGATTTCGCGGACTCTGGGGACGACTGCGGTCGCGTACAGTTCGATGGACTTCATCATCAACGCGTGCGGCATCGGCCCAGTGCAGTACTTGAAGTCGAATCGATCCGCTCCAACTGCTCGCATGGCCGACGCAATCTTGACCGCAACGGTTTCAGGACTGCCGACGTAGAGCGATCCGTAGGCGATTTCCGCCATGAACTGCTGCTTGGACGGTGGATTCCATCCGCGCTCGCGTCCGATGCGTCCATACATCTCGGAGTAGTGGGGCCACAGTTGTTCCGCAGCAGCATCGTCGGTTTCGGCGATATGACCCGGCGAATGCACAGACACGGGGAGTTGCTGACGGCCGAAGTCCTCCAACGCCCGTCGGTACAGGTTGGCGAACGGCGCGAACCGTGCTGGGTCACCGCCGATGATCGCCAGTGCGAGCTGCGCACCCGCGCGCGCAGCGCGCACGACGGATTCCGGCGTCCCACCAACCCCGACCCGCAACGGGATGGCACCGCGTTCGGTCTTCGGAAAGACATCCTGTGCCACAAGTGGTGCGCGTGTGGTGCCGTGCCATGTCACCGGACGCTCAGCGAGCAGTGCTGCGAGCAGATCCAACTTCTCGTCGAAGAGGACGTCGTAGTCGGCGAGGCTGAATCCGAACAGTGGAAATGACTCGGTGAAGGAGCCTCGACCCGCTGTGATTTCGGCACGGCCACTTGAAAGCGCATCGACGGTGGCGAACCGCTGGAAGACGCGAACCGGATCGTCGGACGACAGCACGGTGACGCCGGTCCCGAGTGTGATGCGCTTTGTCCGCGTCGCAATTCCGGCCAGCACCGTTTCCGGAGAAGCGACTGCGAAGTCATTGCGGTGGTGCTCCCCCACATTGATCGCGTCGACGCCGAGTTCGTCGGCAAGGACCGCCTGTTCGACGAGGTTTCGAATGGTCTGCGCCGCAGAGAGCGGGCGCCCATCGTCATCCGTGGAGACGTCGCCGAATGTGTCGAGTCCGAATTGCAGTTGCACCATAGTGCGACTGATTCAACCCTAGACCCGTTGGAATAGCGAAACGACGGCTTGATCGCCAAAGTGCGGACTGCCGACTTCGTACACCTGAATGCGCTCGTACGTCGGCGCGGAGATGGCCCCGCCATCCACAAGTTGCTGGAGATGGCGATCAAACTGCTTCATCTCGAAATGCTCCGCATTGGCACCGATCACAAAATGGCCACCAGGTCTAGCGAGCGGAACAATGTTCGACAGCGCCTCTGGTCCGAGGTGACCATGCGTGAACGTACCGGCGCTGATGACTGCATCGAACGGTGTGTTCGTGTCGAGCACTGCTTGCGTGAGATCCCGCTCGTACAGCGAGCGGTAGCAGGGTGTTCCCGCGCTTCTGCGCTTCTGTGCCGCCATGGCAAGCATCTCCGGCGCAATGTCGAAGCCGTCGACCACAAGGTGGGGTCGGAGCGCCGTCAAGTACAGGCCAACGAGACCCGTTCCAGTACCGATGTCGGCGACTTCTGCGATGCCATGCGTAGGTACGACTGTGTCGAACAATTCCGCGATCGCCCGCGGATATCGGTAGCGACGGGCATCAACAAATCGCGCCTCGTACGTCGCGGCCCATTTGGCGTACAAGCGCCGGTTGTCATCGGGCGTCTCGACTCCATACGCCTGCTCGAGCCCGATCTCGTCGGATTCCATGCGAACCCTCTCATCCCCCGTTGGCATGAATCCTGCAGCAATTGGTTCACCAACGGAACCGATGCGCTGTCATCGATGCGCCGAGGGCGCCGTAGGCGCGTTGGGCGGGAGTTGCACTGTCCGCGCACGCGCAGACAAGGCGTGGGGCGGGTGGGGCTCGAACCCACGACGACCGGATTATGAGTCCGGGGCTCTAACCGACTGAGCTACCGCCCCCGTGCAGTGCGCATTCTACGAACTGCAGACGAGCGGTCCCCATCTGGCGCTACCCGGGAAGCGTAAGCGGCACCGCCGCCATGAACGCACCCGCGATCAGCATTGGCGAGAGCGGTAGCAGATCACGTCGATGAGCGTGCTTCGCGAGCACCATGAAGATCGCAACCGCACCGCCCAGCGCCGCACTCCACCACAGCGCCTTGGCCGCAGTGGTCCAATCATTGAGCCCGGTCGCGATGCCGACGATTCCTGCGACAGCGATGTCGGCAGCACAAATGCCGCCGCGCAGCAATGCACTGCTGCCGGCAAGAACGCCCGCAACCGCAAGGCCACTCACCAGTGCAGTCAATGGCCGACGCGCTGTCTGGTCAACGAATCCGGCCGCAATCGTGCAGGCGACGACCCAGATTGCGGCGGTCAGTAGCAGCTCGTCGGGAATCGGTCTCCGAGCACGCTCGGCACGCATGAGTAGCGGACCGAGGATTGCAAGGGCCGCAAGTGCCATCCCGAACGGCGTAGGTCCTGCAAGCCACCACGACATCGCGATCAGCGCTCCAGGCGGCAATACGCGAAGCATCGCAATTCCTCTCTCGATGACCGCGGTGGTGGTGACAACAGTGCGCCACCGCCACCGCGGCGCCTCGCCTAGATGGCGGGGCAGTTTGTCGACGTGACGATGTCTTTCCCGGTTGAGGCATGCGGCGTGACTGTCGGTGTTGTCGACGCGCTGTAGGAGAAGTAGTACTCACCCTTGGTTGCGCTCGTGTTCGGAAGTTGATGCAGGAAGTTCGGTACAAGCGCACTCAATGTCGCCGGGTAACTGTCGTTCGCCGGATCCGCCTTGTAGGCGTCAAGCGCCTTGATGAGTTCCACCTTGTCGGTGTTGCAGGCACTGACCACGCTGTTCGCGCGGGCGTCGCTCACTGCAACGATCGTGATACCGGATAGGACACCCAGGATGAGCACGACAACGAGGAGTTCGATGAGTGTGAAACCCGCGTCCCCCTTGGCCCGTCGCGCAAGTGCCCGACTGATGATGTTCCGCATTGTTTCTCCTTTTCTTGTTCATCCCTGTCGGGTCGACATGGACGAGGTCTGGTCAGCGGCTACGAACCGATAGCGGTGGAGCACGCCGTCGCAGCGTCGGTTGAGGTGGAAAGCTCGGTGAGTGTCGTGGCCCGATTGCCGTCGGTTGCGGAGATGAGAATCGAGTAGCCGCTCCCACCGCCAGTGACGGACACACTCTGGGCGTAGCGGTTTGGCGCCGACGGTTCAGTACTGAAGAGGTAATGCGCAGATGCGAGCGCCTGCATCGGGTTCGTTGCGAGTCCGGAGTAATCAGGCTGTCCGCTTTGCGCGATCAGGTGATCTGTTCCATACGCCTTGATTGCACTGTCAACACTGCGCCAATCGGTCTCGCACGCCTTGACCGTGGAACTGCGCTGCGCGCCACTCACTGCTACAACAGCGATGCCACTCAAGAGGCCGAGGATGAGCACCACCGACAACATCTCGACGAGCGTGAAGCCGCCATCGCGACGAAGTGGATGCGAGATCGTCACCACAGGGTCCTCCAAACATTGAATGCGTACGAAGCTGCCGGGTGTGCCGGGTAGTCGCCGTCGATCACCATGTCGACGAAGCCCAGCGAGCGGTTTCTGCCGACGTCCCAGAATCGAAGTTGGACTTCACGCCTCCCGGTGGCGGTGGGGTTCGGAATGGAGAACTCCCCCTGTGTCACGGTCGACGGGTTCGATGTCAATGACAGGCCTCGAAGCACGGTGCCGCCATCAAATGACACCAGCGTGCGATTCGACTGCGAATCGATCTTGAAATAGGCGGCTGGCGCGAAGACCAGTCCATGGATCTTGAATGTTTCGCCGCTAGCAAGTCCGTATTGCGTGGACAACAACGCTTCGGTGCGAATTCCGGTCCAAGTGAATCCGACGCCGTTCGCTTGGATCGGGGCGGCGATCACCACACCATCGGTTGCGATTGGACACAACATCAGCCGACCGGTGGACACGTGCAGATACGTGGAGCCGGCGAACTGCAGCATCGCGCCTGACGTGCCTCGCTGACAGTCGGTCACTGCGGTGTTCGTCGCGTTCATCAGCGGAGATCCGGCCACCACAGTGGCGGTTGCCGAGTTGATGGTCCACGTGTTGCTGGCGCTTGGCGCCTGACCGGGCCGCATTGGCGAACCCGCTGCGAGATCCTCGAATCGCATGACTCCAGTCAGGACAAGGATCGGCGTCTGTTTCGACGTGCCGTCTCCGACGCACTGCTTGCCATCGGTCAGTGCGTTGAGTTTCGCCAATTCGGTCGGCCCTACACGCCCGCCGTCGATCACCAGTGCCCATGGGCTTGTCGCATCATTCGGATTCAGCCGCGAGGCGCTTGAACAGGATGGGATCTGCGCGAGACCGGTCGGCACGTACGCCGTCAGCGCAGAGCTTTGCGCCCGCATGAACGCCTGAATGTCAGACGACAGCTGTGCAAAGGTGCGGGAGGAGCAGCTGCCCTGGGTCGACGCAAATGCCGGGCACGCACAGCGCGGATTGGATTCGAACAGGTACGTCCCGTTGTTTGCGAGCGCTGGGCACTCGCTATTTGCAGTCGGTTGCACCACGGATGCGTACTCGGACGCACCTTGCAGCAGTTTCGCGTTGGCATTCTTGCCAAGCCATGCACCGGCAAGGTTGATGAGGGTTCCGGCGAATGTCAGCGGATCGTTACTGCTCAACTGCAAACCGCCATCACGGCCGGTGACACAACTTCCTGCACAGTCGGATCCATCGCCGACGAGCAGCAAGGAACTCAGCGACGTCCGCCACCCCGAGTTCGGCGCCTGGGCACAATCGACGCGAACCGATCGCTGCTCGTCGACCTTGTAATCCGTACGGCCCGGATCGGCGAGTCTTCCGACACAGGAACCGGCAGGGTCGATCTGCGGATCGATCCCGAGCATCCGTCCGCTGCTTGGACTGAGGTCTTCGATGGCGCGTGCGAGCGCCCAGTTCACGAGTTCGGTCCGTTGCTGACGTTCCCTTGCCTGCACTGCCACGGTTGCCTCAGCGGACTGCGTCAAGATGGACGTGGCCGCCAGGGCCAGACCCAACAACACGGTCATCAGGAGTACGAGCGGCAGCGCTGCACCATGCTCGGCTCGCTTCACCGGGATCACGTTCATGCCGGCGTCACCGCCGAACTCATGCGTTGGAGTCGATCCGACGCCAACTGCCGCTGTAGCTCCGTCGCACCATCGGGAAGCACGAAGCTGAACGACGCACAGCGCTGCGAGGCCGGCAGCGACGCGGACATCGTGCTGGCTCCAGACACCGGCGTTCGCATCTCACCCGTCGCACTGATGCACCGCAGCACGTTGAGACCTGTCACGGCACTCGGGATCGGTGCCCCCAAGGAGAACACCCGTTGCGCGGAATTCGCTGTGCTGCAATCCACCCGGAAGACCGCATAGCTGTCCGCCTGGCCACGGAGTTCGTAGCCGATCCGCTGCTGTTCGACCGGCGCAAAGCCTCCCGTTCCGGTTGACGCACCCAAGGTGCGGATCAACACCGTGAAGAGCGGTCGCACGAAGACGTTGGACTGCGTGTCCGACCAGGACGTCCCATTCGATGGCGACCAACTGCTGCAGACCGTTGCGACGTTCGTCGGCGGCGTCGTGTCGAACATGAACACGTCCGCCGCTCCGGACAAGTCATACCGCAGCAGGCCGCCGAAACGCACGGCCTGTGTGGAGGTGATGGCCCGGCCAGCCGACTGGGTCAAGGTGGTTTCCGTCACCGCGATCACTTGCGCAACGGCAAGCGCCAGCACGCCGGTAATGAACGCTGCGATTACTACTTCGACCAACGTGAATCCGTCGTCGCGCCGCATCAGCACTTCACCACCGGACTCACCGAGGCTGTGGATTGATTTCCATCGTCGACAACCGCGATCTGCAGCGGCAGCTGCGTGCCTTTCGGGCAGGAAACGCCCCCGTCGATGAGGTACGCGTCGAAAACGATTTGCTGGGACTGGGCAACGGACGGCGTCGGTGCGATGGGGTTCAAGGTTCCTCCCGCAAATGCAATGGAGGTCACATGCCAGTTGCTGTCCGAACCGTTTGACGCGGTGAGCGTCACAGTGCAGGTCTTGTTCGACTTGCTGTCGCGGAAGGCATTGCACGTGGACGGCGGGGCAACGGCGTACGAGACAGCAAATGGAACCGCCGCTTGTGGCGATGTTGACGGCAGGACGCCATTGGCGAACCGCAGCAGCGAATCCTGCGATCCAGCCGGGGTCGTGAGCATCAGCCGTTGCACGGCCCCGGCTGTCTTCACGGTGTCGCACGCCTGCCAACTGCCGGCGGCCGTCAGCTCGTCAACAGAGAACGTGACACCGTCCGGCCACTGCACCCCGGTCTTCAGCGGCAAGTACGGATCAGCATCGACAGCGCATGAGACGAACGGTGCGGCTTTCAGCACGTCTACCGCGGCGGCCAATCGCACGGAGTCCTCGGATCGTGCCGCCAGCTTGCGGGACTGCAGGACATTTCCCTGCAGTCCATTGATGAACGCCAAGCCGATCATGCCGAGCACCGAGACCGCGATCATGACCTCGATGAGTGAGAAGCCGTGGTCTCGATTTCGGGCGAGAAGCAGACGTGTCATCCCGTCACCGCCGACGAGGAGTAGATGCCGTACATCGCCGACACCAGTGCAACGGCCACGAAACCAACGGCGCCTCCGACCAGCAGCAACGCCACCGGTTCCAACATCGAGGTCAAGGTCTTCAATCGATAATCGACTTCGCGCGCATAGAACTGTGCAGCGTGTTGCAACTGTTCGGTCAGCCGACCGGTGTGCTCGCCAACACGAATGACTTGCACCACTTCCGGAGGAAAGGCCTGCGCTTCGGTCATCGGTTCCGCCAGTCCACGTCCCCTGATCACACCTTCACGGGTCGCGTTGACGGCTCGGGCGTAGTGCTGGTTTGCGACGACCGTGCTGGACAGTTCGAGCGCGTCGACCAGGGTGACGCCGGCACCGGACAGATTGCCCAGCACTCGGCTGAAGCGCTCGAGCGCGATATCGCGCAGCAGCGGTCCAGCGATAGGGATGCGCAGCTTCCAGCGGTCCAGCACCTGACGACCAGAACTCGTCCGGCCGGTCAGGACGAGGAGGATGACGGACGCTGCAATCGCACCGAACAACCAGGACCACCAGTTCGCAACGAATGCCGTCCCCGCCAACAACATGCGCGTCGGCGTTGGGAGTGGCACGTCCAGACCGTCGAAGAACTCCGCAAATCGCGGCAGCACGACAACACTCAGCACCACGACAGCGACCGAACCGAGCGCGACGAGAATGGCTGGATAGAAGAGCGCCGATTTCACGGCTCGACGCGATGCCGTATCGCGCTCGAGATAGTTCGCGAGCGTTCCGAAGGTGGTTGCCAGATTTCCCGTGCGGTCAGCCGCATCGATCATTGCCATGTAGTAGGGCGGGAAGGCCCCGCCATGCGCGCGGACAGTTTGCGGAAGCGTCTCTCCGTCGCGAATGTCATCGGCCATCATCTGCAGAACTGCGCGCATCCGTTTGTTGCGCGTGGACTCACCGATCATCGTGAGTGCCTCGAGCACGGAGATTCCCGCCTCGGAGAACGCCGCCAGTTGGCGGGTGGTGTCCAGCAGCACCCGGGCGGGAATGCGAGATCCGAATTGCAGACTCCACCACGGTCGCGTCTCGACGATTTCGATGTCGCGTTCGCCACGCGCCTTGAGTTCCATGCGGAGCGATCGAAATCGTGAAACGATGGCGTACATCGTCGTGTTGAACCCCATCATTCTGAGCGGTGCAAAGGATTCGACGGGCGCTCAGCTGAGCTTCCCGCAAATCGTTGCCGCAACTGCACTTGCTGCAGGCGTGCTGACCATCCTGATGGGTGTCGTCGGCAACTTCCCGATTGCACTCGCTGCCGGCCTCGGCCTCAACGGCTACGTTGCATACGGTCTCGCGACACAAATGACCTGGGCTGCGGCCATGGGTCTGGTCGTCATTGAAGGCATCGTCATTCTGGCGTTGGTGCTCACCGGATTCCGGGTCGCGGTCTTCCGCGCGGTGCCATCGGCACTGAAGTCCGCAATCGGTGTCGGTATCGGTCTCTTCATCACCATCATCGGCTTCGCAGATGCTGGCGTCGTCCGTCCGGGTTCGGCTACGCCGGTCGCATTCGGTGTGAATGGCGAGCTCGCGGGTTGGCCGATCTTCGTGTTCGTCTTCGGCCTGATCTTCACGACCGTGCTGGTCGCGAAGCACACCAAGGGTGGCATCCTCATTGGCATCGTCGTGACCACGGTGCTGGCCGTCATTGTTGAGTCGATCAACAACATCGGTCCGAAGTTCGCGGCTGATGGCACGGTGAATCCGGTTGGCTGGGGCCTGAACGTTCCGAAGATCCCGGATGCGGTTGCCTCGACGCCGGACTTCGGCCTGTTGGGCAAGTTCGACATCTTCGGCGCTTTCAACTACATCGGCGCGATCGCAGCACTGCTCGCGATCTTCTCGCTGTTGCTCTCCGACTTCTTCGACACCATGGGAACCGTCGTCGGTCTCGGTGGCGAGGCCGGACTGCTCGATGAGAACGGCGAACCGCCGGCGCTCCAGAAGATCCTCGTCGTCGACTCGGTCGCAGCCATCCTCGGTGGTGCGTCTTCGACCTCGAGCAACACGTCGTACATCGAGTCCGCCTCGGGTATCGGCGAAGGTGCGCGCACTGGTCTTGCTTCGGTCGTCACCGGTGTGCTCTTCCTGCTCGCAACGTTCCTGTCGCCGCTCGTCGGCATCGTGCCCTACGAGGCAGCCACGCCAGCGCTCGTCGTCGTCGGCTTCCTCATGATGCTGCAAATCAAGAACATCGATTTCAGCGACTTCTCGATCGGTATCCCTGCCTTCCTCACGATTGCATTGATGCCGTTCACCTACTCGATCACGAACGGCATCGGCGCCGGCTTCGTCTCGTACACGGTCATCAAGGCCAGCACGGGCAAGGCCAGCGAAGTAAAGCCGTTGATGTGGGTTGTGTCCGCACTCTTCGTGCTCTACTTCGCAATCCATCCGGTGAAGGAATTGCTGGGTCTCTGATCCCGCACGAAGGGCCCCCGCCGAGCGCGGGGGCCCTTCGCATTCCACCTAGACTTGTCGCACTGCAGAGGAGGGTCCGTGCCGCAGCATGAGTTGGTGCTCGTCGTCGACTTCGGTGCGCAGTACGCGCAACTCATCGCACGGCGGGTGCGCGAGGCGCAGGTCTACTCCGAGATCGTCCCGTTCAGCATCACAGCTGCGGAGGTGGCGGCAAAGCAGCCGAAGGCGATCATCCTGTCCGGCGGCCCATCGTCCGTCTACGCCGATGGTGCCCCGCAACTCGACCGCGGTGTGTTCGACCTCGGCATTCCCGTCTTCGGCATTTGCTACGGCTTCCAGGCGATGGCGCAGGCCCTCGGAGGTACCGTCGCCAAGACGGGCCGCTCGGAGTTCGGTCGCACCGAACTCGCCGTCTCAGGGGAGAGCGGCCTCTTTGCCGGGCTCCCGACGACACAATCGGTGTGGATGTCCCACGGCGACTCGGTCTCGGCGGCTCCTGCCGGCTTCACCGTCACCGCGACGACTGCTGGCGCGCCTGTGGCTGCCTTCGAGGACCGCAGTCGCTGCTTCGCTGGCGTGCAGTTCCATCCGGAAGTGCTCCACAGCGAGCACGGCCAACGGGTGATCGAGCACTTCCTCTGGGACATCGCCGGGTGTCGGCGCGACTGGACCACGACGAGCGTTGTCGACGACCAGGTTGCGGCCATCCGTGCACAGATTGGAGACGCAGAGGTCATCTGCGGTCTTTCCGGAGGTGTCGATTCCGCAGTCGCCGCGGCGCTCGTGCACAAGGCGGTCGGAGACCAGCTCACCTGTGTGTTCGTCGATCACGGGTTGCTCCGCGCGGGAGAACGTGAGCAGGTCGAGCGCGACTACGTACAAGCGACCGGTATCAAGCTTGTGGTGGTCGACGCGCGCGAACGTTTCCTGAGCGAGCTTGCCGGTGTTTCCGATCCGGAAACGAAGCGCAAGACCATCGGCCGACTCTTCATCCGCGTGTTCGAGGATGCGCAGCAGGAGATCGCATCGCACGGCAACGTTCGCTTCCTCGTGCAGGGTACGTTGTATCCCGATGTCGTTGAATCAGGGCATGGCGCAGGCACTGCCGTCATCAAGTCGCATCACAATGTGGGCGGACTGCCCGACGACATGCAATTCGAACTCGTTGAACCGCTACGCACACTGTTCAAAGATGAAGTGCGTGCAGTCGGTGCCGAGCTGGGGCTTCCGACTTCGATGGTGTGGCGCCACCCGTTCCCCGGTCCCGGCCTTGCGATCAGGATCGTCGGTGCGGTCGATGAGGAGCGGTTGCGGGTGCTGCGCGCTGCGGATGCAATCGTTCGCGAGGAGACGACGGCAGCTGGGCTCGACCGATCGATCTGGCAGTTCCCGGTCGTGCTGCTCGCAGATGTCCGATCGGTCGGCGTCCAGGGCGATGGTCGTACGTATGGCCATCCGATCGTGCTGCGGCCGGTTTCGAGTGAAGACGCCATGACCGCGGACTGGTCGAGATTGCCCTATGAACTGCTTGCGAAGATCTCGAACCGGATCACGAACGAAGTGCGAGAGGTGAATCGGGTGGTCCTCGACATCACCTCGAAACCGCCGGGCACGATTGAATGGGAGTGACTAGCGCCAAACGCTCAGAATCGCGCCCATGAGGGCGAGGCCGAGCACGTCGGCACCCACCTCGATCAGCCACACTTTGAAGCCCTGTCCGCTGAAGACGCGATGCCCCAACGACGCCGCAGCTGCAAAGCCGACGCCTGCGCCCGCGCCGATGAGGAACCCACTGACTGCGCTGAGTTCGTGTCCGTACAGCGCGGCCGCAGCCTGCAGCAACCAATCAACCGAGACCGCCTGCACGATGAGTGCCAGCAGGACCGAACCAAACGCCGGGCCCATTCCCGAGGCGTCGCCAGTGGGAGGCTCACTCCGTCCGAGCGCGCGCTGCCACCGGGTGTAGAACACCTTCGGACTGAACCAGATCATATTCAGGGTGAACCCGGCGATGGTGGCGAGCAGGACGCCGATCCACGCGACATCAATCGTGTTGGTCATGCGTGGAGCCTAGCAATCGGTCGCTTTGCGAGATGGAGCACGACATTGCGGTCGTCGCGCTTCCCTTCGAGTTTGTCCAGCGGATGATCACCTTCCTGGCGCTGCCAGTTGTTCGCCGCCAGCCATCGTGAGATGCCGGCGAGCGTCGTCACTGCGGTGAGATCGGCGATGTCCGGTTGCGCGACCCCGTGATGATCGAAGACGTACGTCGCGATATGCAGTTCGTCGTCGTGTTCCAGGACTTCGATCACTCGCGATTGCTGCGGCCAATCGATGAGTGACGACGTGCGGATGTGCCAGAACCCGTGCCCGGGACCGCTGCCGTGAAAGGAGATCTGATTGCGATGGGTGTGTCCTGCCACCCACAGGATGACGTTCGGGAACTCCTGCAGGAGTTCGACCACTTCGGCCTCCAGCGCAGGTGCAGATTCGTCGATGGTGTGCCCGTTCACCAGCGTCTCGGCTGGATGGTGCGACAGCACGATCACATAGCGATCGGCTACTTCCAATTGCGAACGAAGCCAAGCGAGTTGCACGCGGTCGATACAGCCGTGCCAGCCGCCGTGGCGGTTCACGGTATCCATCGCGATCAGGGTGACATGTTCGTTGAGTTGGCGGGTCCAGTAGTTCGTCTTGGTTGCAACGTTGTCGCTGGTGAATCCGTGGTCATGACCGCATTCGAGATGCATCGCCGCGTAGTCACCGGGTTCCACGAACCGTCGACGCGGGTCGGGTGTGACGTGCACGGTCGGGGAATCGGGCACGAGTGGGAAGGGTGATGGTCCGATCGGCGACCAGTCCAGCAGCATTTCGCGGATGACGGTTCCCGGCTTTTCCCGAACGATGCGCTGGTCGCCGATCGTGAGTGCCCGGGTGTCGGAATCCGGCATGGTCGTGCCGCACAGCATGGCGTCGTGGTTGCCGTGGATCGCGAACCATGGATGTCGAATGCCGGGGGAGCGCAGTGGACGCTGCACGGCGGCGAAGTAGCCGGGGATCGTGGGGAATCCATGGAGCGAGCGAGGGCGGTCCTCCACCCCACCTTCGGGATGCCAGTAGCGGTCATCGGGATCGTCCGGTCCGCCGACGCCCTCCCATCGTTCGGGATCTCCGCTGGCGGGGTGCACCGCTCCGCCGTCGAGGAGGCCGAGGTACCACTCCACTTCGTTCTGTTGCGCGTTGTCCACCGTGTCACCGGTGATGAGCACGGCTTCGATCGGTGCACCGGATGGTGCGGTGGTGATCGCGTTCACAGCGTCGATCGTCGCCGCCAGGACGTGTGTGGTGAGCGCGTCATGCGGGCGGTAGGTGCCGATGTAGCCGATTTCGGAATGCAGTTCCATATCGGGGTCGGTGTAGCGGTCGTAGTACTCGACCCGTGACGGACTCTGGGCATCCATGATGTGGAGATCGGACAGATGGATGAAGGCGGCTAGTGACCGCCAATCTGCGTGCACTGGTACCGGTTCACCATCGGTCTGCACGATGCCGCGCATGCGACCTGGAATACGCGTCTCACGCGTCAGACGCGTGCGACGCGTATCACTCATCGTGGACGACCAGTTGCTTCTGATTGTGGATGACCGCCTCGTTGGTCATGGCACGTGCGATGACCTCGGAACTGACGGCGAAATTCCGCGCAATGCTGGACGGCATGTCGATCAACAACGGGTGGCCGTCGTTCAGCACAACTTCAATGCGGGTGACCGGGCCGAGGAAGGACTTGTTTTTGACGCGTCCGCGCTCGCCCTCTCCGCCCACGTTCGCATCCTCGATCGAGATCGATTCCGGGCGGATCAGAGCGTCTGCGCGCTGACCGACGGGGATGTCATCGGATCCGGCTGCAACTGCCAGCGAACGTCCGAGTACCCGCACGGTGTTGCCCGCCTCCACGGTGGTGGCGAAGGTGTTGTTGGTGCCGACGAAGGAGGCGACGAACGGAGTAGCCGGCTGTGCGTACAGACGGTCGGGGGCGTCGAGCTGCTCGAGGTTGCCGGCCCGCATGACGCCGACGCGGTCGGCGATCGCCATCGCTTCCTCTTGGTCATGGGTTACGAAGAGCGTGGTGATGCCAACCTCCAGCTGCAAACGGCGGATTTCGTCGCGCAGTTGTGAGCGCACCTTCGCGTCGAGCGCTGACAGCGGCTCATCAAGTAGGAGGACGTCCGGTTCGATCGCAATCGCACGAGCAAGTGCAACGCGCTGCTGCTGGCCACCGGACATTGCGTGCGGGTAGCGATCCCGTTGTTCACCGAGTCCGACGAGTTCGAGCAGCTCGGTCGCCCGCTTGAGTCGGTCGGCTTTGCCGACCCGGCGCACCCGGAGTCCGAATGCGACGTTCTCGACGGCAGTGAGATTCGGGAACAGCGAGTACGACTGGAACACCATGCCCATGTTGCGTTTCGAGGCCGGCACTCCGCTGAGTTCGTTCCCGCCAACGAGAATCTCTCCCGAGTCGGGATCGTCCAGCCCGGCCACAAGGCGGAGCGCCGTTGTCTTGCCGCATCCGGAGGGGCCGAGCAGCGCCACGAGTTCGCCGGGATGCAGGGTGAGGTCAAGGCTGTCGAGGGCAACAACCGGGCCGAACGTGCGCCTCAATGCTCGCAGTTCAACAGGCGTACCGGATCGTGACATGGTCGACTCCTCAGGCCTTCTTCTTGCGGTCAGCGAGCGAAATCAGGACGAGCAATACCCATGCAAAGGCGAGGCTCGCCACTGAAAGCGCCACGGAGAGAGATGCGTTGGATTGCCCGACGGTGGCAATCCAAGTAGGGAAGGTGTTCCACAGCATCAGCGACGCCATCGTGAATTCGCCAAGCACGAGCGCAATCGTAAGGAAGACTGCGCCGAAGATGCCGGTGCGAAGGTTCGGCGCAACAATGCGAACGAGCACAGTGAACCATGATGCACCGAGGCCGCGGGCGGCATCGACGATGGTCTTCACGTCAAGATTCATCAGTCCAGCGTCAAGGGCACGGAACGTGAACGGCATGGAGAGAATCGCATACTCGAACCCGAGCAGATTCGGGGTTCCCTTCCAGCTTGTGGGCATGAAATTCAATACACCCAGCACGAGTACTACAGGTGGGATCACCAGAGGTTGAATTGAGACGAACTCAACCAGCCTTCGATAGCGCTTGGCGCCGAGATGCACCATCGTGACTGTCGGCACCATGATCACGAGAGACAGTGCCACCGAAATGACAGTGAGCCGAAGTGTAACTTTGAGGGCATCGATGAACTCCGGATAGTCGAAGATCATGCGGTATGCATCCAGGCCGTATGTCTGTTTTCCGGTCTCGGTTACTGTCTCTGCTAGCGAAAACTCAGTCGCGCCGGCAATCGGGAGCACGAAGTAGAGGAAGATGATGACCACGATCGACCAAGCGACTACGTGGTATTCGCGACGAAGGCGGACTATCGCAGCCATTTTGCCGCTCGCTTTTGGGTAGCGTTGTAAACGGCCATGGCAAGAGCCACCACGACAATCATGCCGAAGCCGAGTGCGTACCCCAGATTCGCACGGTCGGCGATGACATTGCCAGAGAGCAGCGATCCGATCTGCAGCGGCACGAGCGGAATCGTTCCGGATGTGAGCGCTCGCGCGGTCGCATACGCAGCGAAAGCGTTTGCGAACAAGAGGAGGAAGGCGCCAGCCACAGGCGCAAAGAGGATCGGGCCGCCCACGTGTAGCCAGTACTGGCGAGACGATGCGCCCAAGTTGGTGGCGGCCTCCCGCCACGATGCCTTTTGCGCCTCGAGCGCAGGCATGATCACAATGATCATGAGCGGAATCTGAAAGTACAAATAGACAATCAGGAGTCCGCTGAACCCGAACAATGTCCAGGTGCCCGCATAGATATCGATACCGAAACGAAGGAGAATGCGCGTGACGAGACCATAACTGCCCAGTGCCGCGATAAACATGAAGGCGAGCGGGATGCCGCCAGTATTTGCAAACACACCGGCCGCGGTTTGCGTGACACGACGCAACCATGAGTTCCGGGTCTTGAGAATCGCATAGGCGGCGGCGAATCCGAGGACCGTCCCGGACAGTGCCGACCAGAACGAAAGCTTGAGGCTTTCGACGAACGAGTCGAAATACACGAATTGAACGCTTTCGGCCACGTTCGCCATTGTCCAGTTGCCATCCTGGTCCTGAAAGGCTTCAAGAACCACGACTGCGGTTGGCGCTCCGAAGAAGAGCAGCGTGTATGCGAAGAAGGGCAGAAGACCCGCGAAGTCCCGGAACTTCCGGAGCGCGCGCCGACGACGCACCGCGCGGCTGGGGCGAACCCCAGCCGCGACGGTGATGTGCGGCGTTGCTGACGTCACGTCAGATCTTCGACCAGTTCTGCGCCAGCGTCACTGCAGCGTTGAGCTGCTGCACCAACGTTGCGAACGTCGGCTTTGCCGTGGACGGAACCTCAGGCAGGTTGGCAAGGTAGGTCTTGTTTGCCGTGCCTTTGGCCTTCATGACCTCGAGCCGGATCGGACGGGCTCCACCCTTCAGCCACAGGTTCTGACCCTGGTCGCTGTAGAGGAATTCCTCCCACAGGCGGGCTGCCGCGGGGTGCGGACCACCCTTGGTGATGGCCTGGGTGTAGAAGCCGCCGTAGACCGCATCAGACGGTACGACAACCTTCCAGTCAACCTTGCCCGCTGCTTCGTCCTTGTACTTGGCCTGCAGGTAGTCCCAGTCCAGCGTGATCGGCGTCTGTCCTGATTGCACGGTTGCCGGTGTTGCTTCGACAGGAATGAAGTTCCCTGCCTTCTTCAACTGTGAGAAGAAGTCAATGCCGGGTTGGATGTTGGTTACGGACCCACCATTTGCGAGTGCCGCTGCGTACACGCCTGCGAATGCAGCACCTGCCTTGACGGGGTCACCATTGAGTGCAACTTGGTTCTTGTACTCGGCATTGAGCAAGCTCTTGATCGACGTCGGTGGAGTCTTCACCAGTTTGGCGTTGTAGCCGATTGCGATGAAGCCGCCGTAGTCCAGGGTCCACTGACCGGACGGGTCCTTGGCGGTTGCCGGGAGGTCGTTCCACGTCATGACCTTGTACGGGGCGAAGAGGCCCGCTTCGGCACCTTGTACTGCGTAGGTGAGGCGGACGTCGACCACGTCGGGCTGGCGTGACTGACCCTTGAGCGTTACAACTGCATTGATCTCGTCCGACGACGAAACGTCAGGGCTCTGTTCGTTGACCTTGATGCCGTACTTCTTGCTGAATGTGGTGATGATTTCGCCATAGTTGGCCCAGTCGCGAGGAAGCGCGATGACGTTGAGTTCGCCTTCCTTCTTCGCGGCCTTGATGAGTGCAGCCATACCACCGACAGCGGCAGCTGATGTTGCGACTGCCGGCTTTACCGGCTTGGGCTTTGCAGCCGCATTGGCTGGACCGGCGATGCCGGCCACGACGAAAGCGCCGACCGTTAGCACGGCGGCGCGGCGAATAGATGAACTTCTCACGAATACTCCCTCTAGATACGTGGAAAGGTGGATCAAACGTAGGCAGGTACGGGGGGTAGGGGTAGTCCGGACGATTACGAATGAATGAACATGCCACGAACGGTCCCCTGCGCACGCCGACGGGTCAGCCGTTCCGGTGCCCGTATGCTGCACCTCGTCGAAAGGATTCCGATGACCCTCGTGCAGACCGTCCTCTACGTGTTCCACATCCTGGGGTTCCTGGCGATCCTGGTTGCCGTCGTGCCGCAACTGTGGGCCAAGACGAAGCAGATCAAGTCAGCCATGCTCCACGGTGTGGCGACCCAACTCGTCACCGGATTCGGTCTCGTGTACGTGATCGGTGCGCGAGGCGAGGAATCGCTGAACTACGGCTACGTGGGCGTGAAGTTGGCAGTCCTGATCGTGGTCTTCGGCCTCATCTTCAGCGGCCGAAATAAGGAGCGGGTCGGCGTCGGTCTCGTGTGGAGCATCTTCCTGCTGACGGTGCTCAACGCCGGCTTCGGCTCGATGTTGACCGGCTGAACAATCGCCGCGGTCGTGAACGTGCTTTCGAGACGGGCGATGCTGCGGACCTCCGTGCTAGCGCTCGGCGCCCTCGTCAGTGGCTGTGCAACACGAACGGTTGAACGCGCCAGTGCTGCAGGTGCGGCACTTCGAAGCAAGCTACCGAACGCCAACAGGCCACTGCCGCCACTGCCGGCGGATCCAGCCGCGGGCATCGATGGACTTCCGCGGCTCATCACGCCAACGCCCGAATTCTTCAGGATCGACACAGCCAATGACGTCCCAGCGGTGAACGCACGAGCATGGACTTTGCGCATTGACGGCATGGTTGCGCGCCCCTTGGAACTCGACTACCAGTCCCTGCTCGAGCGGGACATCATCGAAGTCGATGCGGCGTTGGCGTGTGTCTCGAACGAGGTCGGTGGATTCCTCGTCGGAAATGCGCGCTGGCGCGGTGTTCGCCTTGCTGAACTCGTCGCCGATGCTGCGCCCCTTGCGCGCGCAGATCAGGTGCTCGGCCATTCGACCGACGGGTTCACCGCGGGATTCCCGGTGTCGGCGCTCTGGGATCGCGACGCGATCCTTGCGCTCGGCATGAACGGCGAGGTACTCACCGCTGAACACGGCTATCCGGCGCGCATCATCGTGCCGGGCCTATACGGCTACGTCTCGGCGGTGAAGTGGGTGACGAGAATCGAACTCACCCGTTTCGACGAGCAGGTCGGCTACTGGGTGCCACGGGGTTGGTCGCAATTCGCGCCGGTGAAACTCGCATCACGCATCGACACACCTCGAAACGGAAGTGCTGTGCCCACAGGGCCGACGGCGATCGGCGGCGTTGCATGGGCAGGGATGAGCGGGATCCAGCAAGTGCAAGTGCAGATCGATGACGGACCCTGGCGAGATGCCGAACTCGGTCCGCAACTCTCATCCACGAGTTGGCGCCAGTGGTGGCTCCCGTGGGATGTAACGCCGGGCAAGCACACGCTGACTGTCCGTGCCCGTGATGATGAGGGCAACGTGCAATCCGCACGGCAGGTGCCACCCGATCCGAATGGCGCGGAAGGGCTGCACACGATCTCCATCAACGCCGAGTGACGCTCAGGCCGTCTGCACCACCATGAATGCCTCGGCGTAACTGCCTGCGGGCAAACCTGCTTGTTCGGCAAGCATCGCCGAGCGTTCGCGCACGAACTTCTCGAAGTCGGGATTATGCGACGTCTGCGAGACGTGCGCCTTGAGCGCTGCAAGTTTCGCATCGATCGTCGATGTGATGTCGACGTAGTGGTTCAGATGCGGCGCCCACATCACCCACACCTCTTCGACCGTCCAGGGCCGGTAGCCCTGCTCGAGGAGCCCGGGGAAGGCGAACTCGTTTCGTGCATCGGGATACACAGCCTGGATCGCGATTTCACCCGATGCCATGTGGTCCGGATGCGACGCCTGGATGCGCGACCAGTTTCGGTCGGGGGAGATGATGATCATGCGCTGCGGCCGCACACGTCGAATCGCGCGCACCACCTCACCCCGGAGTTCCACCGATGGCATCAGGTGGCCGTCGGGGTGTCCGAGGAACTCGATGCTCGAGACACCGAGCACGTCGCCTGCAGCGCGCTGCTCACGTTGCCGCATGGGACCCATCTCATGACGAGGCGTGTCGTCGAAGCCGCCTTGGTCGCCATTCGTGAGGATGCAGTAATGCACTTCGATGCCCTTGGCAGTCCATTGCGCAATCGTTCCGGCAGCACCGAAATCGACGTCGTCGGGATGGGCGGTTACGACAAGGACACGTTCTACGTCGGCATCGGCAAGCATGGAGGAAGCGTACGACGCGCGGAATAGACTCGGTGCATGCCCTCACTCTTCGACGATGACGTGCGTGCATCGGACGGTGAGGCGCTGCTCGCCGATCTCAATCCCCAACAGCGGATCGCGGTCACGCACACCGGTGGACCGCTGCTCATCGTCGCCGGGGCGGGCTCCGGCAAGACCCGGGTACTCACCCGTCGCGTGGCGTACCTGCTCGCCGAACGCGACGTCCAGCCGCACGAGGTGCTCGCGATCACGTTCACCAACAAGGCCGCCGGGGAGATGCGCCATCGGGTCGAGGAACTTGTCGGCCCGCGCGCTCGGACGATGCTCGTGTCCACCTTCCACTCCGCCTGCGTGAGGTTCCTGCGCCGTGACGCCCAACGACTCGGCTACACGTCCTCGTTCACCATCTACGACCAGGGCGATGCGCTTCGACTCGTCACCATGGTGATGCGGGATCTCGACATGGACGCCAAACGCGTCACACCGCGCACGATCCTCAACGGAATCTCGAACGCGAAGAACGAACTCATCGACGACGAGACCTATCTCGAGCGTGCGACGACACCGATTGAACGACAGATTGCCGAGGTGTACCGCGACTACCAGCGACGCCTCCGCGCAGCCAATGCGATGGATTTCGACGATCTCATCATGAACACGGTGACGTTACTGCAGGTGTTCAAGGACGCGGCCGAGTACTACCGCCGTCGGTTCCGTCACATCCTCGTCGACGAGTACCAGGACACGAACCACGCGCAGTACAAGCTCGTGAAGGAACTCGTCGGCACGGAGACCGACGGCATCCCGCCCGCAGAACTGTGCGTCGTCGGTGATGCCGACCAATCCATCTACGCCTTCCGCGGTGCCACCATCCGCAACATCGAGGAGTTCGAGCGTGACTATCCGCACGCGAAGACAGTGCTCCTCGAACAGAACTACCGATCGACGCAGAACATCCTGACCGCCGCGAACGCGGTCATCGCGCGGAATCAGGGGCGCCGCGAGAAGCGGTTGTGGACCGATGCGGGCGCTGGAGAGCCGATCAAGGTGTACGTGGCCGACGACGAGCATGACGAGGCATCGTTCATCGCCGGCGAGATCCAACGCCTGGTGTCGCAGGAGGGGCACAACAACGCCGATGTGGCGGTCATGTACCGCACGAACGCGCAATCCCGCTCGATCGAAGATGCATTCATCCGCAATGGCCTGCCGTATCGCGTCATCGGTGGCACTCGCTTCTACGAGCGCAAGGAGGTTCGAGACGCGCTGGCCTACCTGCGCGCGTTGGTGAACCCCGAGGACGAGGTGTCCATCCGCCGGATCATCAACGAGCCGAAGCGCGGTATCGGTGATAAGGCCGAGTCCAGTGTCGAGGCGTTCGCCATTCGGCAGCGCATCTCATTCGGTGAGGCGCTGCGGCGCGTCGACCAGATTCCCGATCTCGCAACGCGTTCGGTGACGGCGCTGCAGGGCTTCGTCCAACTCATGGACAATCTTCGCACCGTCGTGGAGGCGGGAGAGTTGCCGTCGACGATCATCGTGGCCGTCCTCGAGCAGTCGGGGTACCTCGCATCGCTGCAGAACAGTCTCGACCCGCAGGATGAAGCCCGGCTCGACAACCTCGGTGAACTCGAATCGATCGCGCGTGAATTCGAGACCTCCGACGACGAAGAGGCCGGCACCAGCCTCGCCGATTTCCTCGAGCGGGTGTCACTCGTCGCCGACGCGGACGAACTCCCGGACAGCGACGAGGGCATGGTCACGCTCATGACCCTCCACACTGCGAAGGGGTTGGAATTCCCGGTGGTCTTCCTCACCGGCATGGAGGATGGCGGTTTCCCGCACCAACGCTCCTTCGGTGACGCAAAGGAAATGGAAGAAGAGCGGCGACTCGCGTATGTGGGCATCACGAGAGCACGCCAGCGGTTGTACCTCTCGCGGGCAATGGTGCGCATGACCTGGGGCTCGCCGGTGTACGGACCGCAGTCGCGATTCATCGACGAGATCCCCGACGAACTGCTGTCCTGGTTGCGCGGTGCGCCGTCCTCCGCTCCCACCCCTGTTGCGCGAACAAGTGCGCCGTCGGCGTCGTCGTTCATGAAGTCGCAGCATCGTGGAGGTGGCACGGTTGTGGATCTCGCAGTCGGCGATCGTGTGAACCACGACAAGTTCGGACTCGGCACGGTGGTCGCCGTGAACGGCAGCGGCGATCGCGCCGATGCAACGATCGACTTCGGCGCCGGAGTGGGGGAGAAACGTCTCCTGCTGCGCTACAGCCCAGTGACGAAGCTCTAGTCCTTGCGCATTCCGATCGTTCGGATCACTGGCTTCATGGTTTCGGCGAAGAAGTCGTTGCCCTTGTCATCGACGACGACGAACGCGGGGAAGTCCTCAACTTCGATCTTCCAGACGGCCTCCATGCCGAGGTCCGCGAAATCGAGCACTTCCACTTTGCGGATGTTGTCCTGGGCAAGGATCGCGGCCGGGCCGCCGATGGAGCCGAGGTAGAAGCCGCCGTTGTTCTTGCACGCCTCCGTGACGGCAGTAGATCGATTGCCCTTTGCGAGCATCACGAACGAGCCGCCCGCCTTCTGGAAGCGGTCGACATACGCATCCATCCGGCCGGCTGTTGTCGGACCGAACGATCCCGACGCATAGCCGGCGGGCGTCTTCGCCGGCCCGGCGTAGTACACGGCGTGGTCCTTGAAGTACTGCGGTAGCTCTTCGCCGCGCTCGAGCATGTCCAGGATGCGCGCGTGGGCAATGTCACGGGCGACGATCATCGGACCGGTGAGTGAGACGCGCGTCTTCACCGGCAGTTTCGAAAGCTGCGCTCGGACGTCTGTCATCGGTTGTGTGAGGTCGATGCGCGCAACATCGTCGGAGAGGGCGGATTCGTCCTGCTCCGGGAGGTACGTGACGGGATCGGTTTCGAACTGTTCGAGGAAGACACCGTCGGGCGTGATCTTCGCCAACGCCTGCCGGTCGGCGCTGCAGGACACCGCAATCGCAACCGGACATGATGCGCCGTGTCGCGGAAGGCGGATCACGCGAACATCGTGGCAGAAATACTTGCCGCCGAACTGTGCACCGATGCCGAAGGTCTGCGTCTGCTGCAGGATCTCGGCTTCCATCTCAAGATCGCGGTAGCCGTGCGCGGCCAGCGAGCCGGAGGTTGGCAACCCATCGAGGTAGCGTGCGGACGCGAGCTTGGCCGTCTTCAATGCGAACTCTGCGGACGTGCCGCCGACGACCACGGCCAAGTGATACGGCGGACATGCGGCAGTGCCGAGCGCACGCAGCTTCTCGTCGAGGAAGTTCGCGAAAGCGGTGGGGTTGAGGAGCGCCTTCGTCTCCTGGAAGAGGTACGACTTGTTCGCGCTGCCGCCACCCTTTGCCATGAACAGCAACTCGTAACTGAGCTCATGGCCCGCCTTCGTATCGACTTTGATGTCGATCTCGGCGGGCAGATTTGTCTGCGTGTTCTTCTCGTCCCACATGGTCAGCGGCGCGAGCTGTGAGTAGCGCAGATTCAACTTCTGGTAGGCGTCATAGATGCCACGGGAGAGCCACTCCTCGTCGCGCACGTCGGTCAGCACCTGGCTGCCGCGCTTCGCGGAGACGATCGCAGTGCCGGTGTCCTGGCACATCGGCAGAACGCCACCGGCGGAGACGTTCGCGTTCTTCAGCAGATCGAGTGCCACGAATCGGTCGTTGGCGGAGGCCTCGGGATCGTCGAGGATGCGTCGCAGTTGCGCGAGGTGCCCGGGGCGCAGGAAGTGCTGGATGTCGTGGATGGCCTCGTATGCGAGCAACCGCAGCGCCTCGGGATCGACCTGCAGGAACGTGCGGCCGCCTGCCTCGAAGGTGCGCACGCCGTCGCGGGAGAGCAGGCGATACGGCGTCTCGGTTTCAGCGGCTGGAAGCAAGTCGCTGTAGGTGAATTCAGCCATGGGGCAAGGCTACGCGAGAATGGGGCCGTGGCCGGCAGAGGGAAGAGCACCGCGATGGACATGGTCCGTTCGCTTGCCGTCGTCGGGGTTGCGGTTCTCTTCCTCGTCTTCTACTCGCTGCAGGAGCAGCCGCAGTACGCCGTTCCGAACACGGACGTGGAGGCGACGGTGCAGGCCGCCCGCAAGAACGTGGACTTCCCGGTGCTGGCGCTCGACGCGATGCCGCCGAAGTGGCGGGCGAACGCAGCGTTCCTCGATCCACTGCGCGGTGAGGACAACCGCTGGGTCTACCACGTCGGATACGTGACCCCCGCCGACCACTACTTCGGTGTGGATGCGTCGAATCAAGCGGACATCACCCAATTCGTCAACGGCTACCTCTACGGCGTCGAGACCGGCGAGACGCGCATGGTTGCGGGTTTGGAGTTCCGCGTATACACGAACGAGAAGCAACGCACGTGGTTGCACCGCGGTGTGAAGAAGTACCCGTACGCCATTGTCATCACGGGCGCGGGCGACCCTGCTGAGTTCGAGACGTTCGCGCAGCGGCTGAGCGCAGGCTCCTAGTTCTCCGGCTTTGCCTCGATGCGCTCACGGGCGCGTGTGAGTTGCGCTTCGCACTCGGCAGCGAGTTTCTCGCCGATCTCCCACAGCTTCATGAGCTCTTCGAGTGGCATGTCGGCATCCTCGAGGGCGGTGACGACCTCATCGAGCGCGTCGCGCAATTGCTCGTATCGGAGCTCGGCGACGTCCTTCGCAGTCCACTTCACCATGTCGGCGATGTCAGCCATGTCAATTCTCCAAGATCGGGGTTGCGCGGAATGAGCCATGGGCTACCCGGATGTCGAGCGTAGTCGGGCCGAGCTGGCTGGGATCGGTGATGACGTCGCCTGCGGTACTGCGAACGACGGCGAAGCCGCGCTCGAGTGTTGCCTGCGGTGACAATGCGCGAAGGCGGGCCGCCGTGGTCTGCAGTGAGGCCAGGCGGCGGTCCAGTTGGCGGTGGGCCAGGCGGCGGAGTTCGATGCGGGACTGGGCAGTCTCCTGCAGGCGGGTTTCGATGACCCGCGACGGATGCGCGCGATCGATTGCTGCGCGCAGCCGCAGCAATGTCTGCGTTTCACGTTCGAGGGTCCGAGTGACACGGAGCATGGTGCGCCGACGCCGTTGTTCGAGTCGTGCGAGTTCATCGGCCATGTCCGGCACGATCCGCCGCGCTGCATCCGTGGGAGTGGAGGCACGGAGGTCGGCGACGTCGTCGAGCAACGGGCGGTCCTGCTCGTGGCCGATGGCGCTGACAACCGGGGTGAAGCACTTCGCAACCTCGCGCAGCAGCCCCTCGTCGCTGAATGGGAGGAGATCTTCGAATGAACCGCCGCCGCGCGCGATCACGATCACGTCGATGTCCTTGTTCGCCTCGAACTCGCGCACCTTCTCCGAAACCTGCTGCACTGCAGCCGGACCCTGCACCGCGACTTCGGCGATCTCGAAGCGCACGTGCGGCCAGCGCTTCGTGGCATTCGTGACAACATCGTGCAGCGCTTCACTGTTGCGGCCGCAGATCAGTCCGATGCAGTTGGGCAGAACGGGAAGCGGACGTTTCCGTTCCGGCGCGAACAGCCCCTCGGCAGTGAGCAGTGCCCGCAGTTTCTCCAACCGGATGAGGAGCTCTCCGACGCCGACGGGTTGGATGGCATGAGCCCGGAACTGCACCTGTCCGTTGCGCGTCCACCACTCGGTTCCGAGCAATGCGGCCACTCGATTCCCACGGTCGATGCCCTGCACCAACGACGGCGCGGTGACCACCGGGATCGACATCTCGGAATCCGCATCGCGCAGTGTGATGAACACGAGTTGATTGCGTTGTCGGATCTCGGAGATCTGTCCCTCAACCCAGATGCGCGGCCATGTGCGAAGGCGTTCGGCGATGCGCGCGGAGAGTTCGCGTACGGGATACGCGGTCTCGGGGCTGGCTCCGAGTTCGGTCACGGGCATATTCGACCACCCATCCCGGACGAACTCGGCGGGAGGCTCGCGGTTGGGGACGGTTACGATTGCGCCATGCGCGCACCCGGAACCGTCCTCGTTGCCGCGCCGCGCGGGTATTGCGCCGGCGTGGACCGTGCCGTCATCACGGTTGAGCAGGCACTCGACCTGTACGGGGCACCGGTCTACGTGCGCAAGGAGATTGTGCACAACAAGTACGTGGTCGAGCAGTTGCGCTCGAAGGGCGCGATCTTCGTCGAGGAGTTGTCGGAGGTGCCCGCCGGCTCAGTGGTGGTGCTGAGTGCGCACGGCGTCGCCCCGTCCGTGCACGCGGAAGGCAAGGCGCGGGAGTTGAAGGTCATCGACGCCACCTGCCCGCTGGTGACCAAGGTGCACTCCGAAGCCAAGCGGTTCGCCAACGAGGGGTATCAGATCCTGCTGATCGGGCACGAAGGACACGAAGAGGTCGTCGGCACGATGGGCGAAGCGCCGCATGCGATGACACTTGTCGACAGTCCCGAGGCGGCGGACCGGCTCGAACTCGATCCGGCGGCGAAGACCATCTGGCTGTCACAGACGACGCTGTCGGTCGATGAGACGATCGAGACCGTGAACCGACTGAAGGCGCGCCTGCCACTGCTTGCGAGTCCGCCGAGCGACGACATCTGCTACGCGACACAGAACCGCCAGACGGCGGTGAAGGAGATCGCGAAGGAGAGCGACGTCCTGATCGTGGTCGGATCCGCGAATTCGTCGAACTCGGTGCGACTGCTCGAAGTGGGGCTGCAGTCGGGTGCGAAGGCCGGATACCGGATCGACACGGCGGCGGAGTTGCGGCCGGCATGGTTCGAGGGTGCGCGTGTGGTCGGTCTCACGTCGGGCGCGTCCGTGCCGGAAGAACTTGTGCACGGCGTCATTGCGTGGCTCGCAGAGAACGGATTCCCGACGGTCGAGGAAGTGCAGCTCACGAAGGAAACGCTGATGTTCGCGCTGCCGCCGGAATTGCGTCGGGATCTGAAGGCGGCCGGCAACTAGCGTTTGCGGACCCGCGGCAGCAGGACGCCGATCACCGTTGCGATGGCCAGCCATGGTGCGATCGTGATGAGCGTTGTACCGACGAGCAGCACCTGACCGACGATGCTGAAGCCCGGTGCGCCGTCGGCGAACTGTCCGCCGACGAGAATCGCGGCGATGGCGATGTACGCCGGCATCACCCAACCCACCCAGACGTCGTCGCGTTCGAGTTTGAACGCACCGAATGTGGTTGACGCGACGAGTGCGACGCCGAATGGAAGTCCGAGCGTGCCGGCGACGAAGGCGTCGACGATGCCGACGACCGCGCTGAACAGGAATGCGATGAGCGAGTACTTGCGGATGTCGTAGCTTCCCGAGGTGACGCGCTCGCCGATGTCCTGCAGTTGTGTTCGGGCCCGAAGCGCTGCATCAGTCATCTGCTGTGCGCTTCGACCGGTCTTGACCGGAGCGGATATGTGCGTGGGTGCAGGTGTTGGTTCGACGTACCAATCCTTGAACGGATCCTCGGGGTCAGCCTGTACCTCGATGCTCTTCGCCCAATCGAAGGACGGCAGCTGCTCGCGCTCACCGGAAGGCGCAACCGCCGGCGCCAGCACTTCTGCGATGGCGGGATCCTGGATGATCGGTGCCTGCGGCGCGGGTGGCGGTGGCGGCGTCTCCGCGACGACGTCGGGGAGTTCCGCGACCGACACGAAGTTCCGCGTGTAATGAGGCAGGGCAACGATGGCGTCGGGATGTCCGGTCACTCCGGCTGCTGCATAGAGGCGGCCGGAGGTCACCGGCTCGACGCGTCGTTCGGGTTCAACGGGCGCGTCCGACGACTCAACCGGGCGATCCCAGATCTCGTGCTCGTTGAGGTCCACGGCGCAACCTTACGCGTCGCCGGCTTCGAGGGCCGCGGTGCGCGGGTGGTGGACGTCGTTCGCCAACTCACCCTCGAGCGCCAGTGACTTGGATGCCGGAACGCCGAGTTGTTGCATGCGTTCCGCCTGCTTCACAACGCGGGAGTCGAAACTGCTGAGCATGTCGTTGTAGGAGTCGATTGCGCGACGCAGGTTCTTCCCGTGCGCATTGAAGTACTCCACCATCTTCCCAAGGCGATTCAGCATTTCGGCGCCGAGATCACGGATCTTCTCGGCATTCACCGCGAGATCATGACGGCTCCATGCGAACGAGATCGTGCGCAGGAGGCCGAGCATGGTGGTGGGCGTCGCGATGATGATCTTCTTGCCGAACGCGGTTTCGAGCAGCAGGCCGTCGTGGTCGAGCGCTGTGCTCAGCAACGGTTCGAGCGGAAGGAACAGCACGACGAAGTCCGGTGTGACGTTCGACGTCGAGGTGTACTGCTTCTTCGAGAGTTCATTGACGCGCGCACCGAGGTCCTTTGCATGCTTCTGCAGGAGGGAGAGTTTCTCGGCGGCATCCTCCTTGCCCATCGCCTCGAAGTACGCGTCCCAGGGGAATTTGGAGTCGATGAGCACTTCACCGCCACCGGGCATGAAGACGACGAGGTCCGGACGGAGCGCACCTTCATCGCGCACATCCTGCCGGCTGTAGTTCGCGCCTTCCTCCAGGCCTGAATGCCGCAACAACTGCTCGAGTTGCATCTCGCCCCAACGTCCACGCGATTGCCCCTTCGCCATTGCGGCCACGAGTTGCTGCACGCCGGTGCTGAGGTTCGCGTTCGTCGTCTTGCTCTCCTCGATCAGGGTCTGGATGCGTTGCTCGGCTTCGGCTCGCCGACGGTCGGCGTCGGAGGCGGCGACACTCAAGGTTTGCAGTTGCTGTGTCGTCGTCTCGAACAACTGCTTGAGCTCGGATTGCTGCTGGTTCTGTCCGGTGAGATCCGCGTTGTGCTTCTCCAACTGGTCGATACGACCCTGCGATTGGAGCAATGCGGCCTCCGCGGCAGCACCGCGAGACTTCACGCGCATCGCATAGGCGAATCCGATCGCCAAGCCGAGCGCAACACCGATGATCAAGGCCACAACGTCCATGGGCGCAAGCCTGCCGCAGGGGGCTGACAGCGGAAGGGAGACACGTTCGAAGCCCCATAGAATTCGGGGGTGGGACTCACTATCGGCATCGTCGGACTGCCCAACGTCGGCAAATCGACCCTCTTCAATGCCCTGACCAAGAACAACGTGCTCGCTGCGAACTATCCGTTCGCCACGATCGAGCCGAACACCGGCATTGTCGGCGTCCCGGATCCCCGGCTCGCGGTGCTGGCCACGATCTTCGGCAGCGAGCGGATCCTGCCCGCATCGGTCACCTTCGTCGATATCGCAGGCATCGTGAAGGGCGCGTCGGAAGGGGCGGGGCTCGGCAACAAGTTCCTCGCGAACATCCGCGAATGCGACGCCATCTGCCAGGTCATCCGCGTCTTCAACGATCCCGATGTCGTCCATGTCGAGGGCAAGGTCTCACCTGTCGACGACATGGAGACGATCAACACCGAACTCATCCTCGCCGACCTCCAAACGCTGGAGAAGGCACTGCCGCGTCTCGAGAAGGAAGCGCGTCTCAACAAGGACAAGCAGGCCACCCTCCACGCCGCAAAGCAGGCGAACGACATCCTCAACTCCGGCAAGACCCTCTTCGCCTCGGGCATGGACATCACGCCGATCAAGGAACTCATGCTCATGACGGCGAAGCCGTTCCTGTATGTGTTCAATGTCGACGAAGCGGAACTCACCGATGAGCAGCTGAAGGCCCAGATGCGCGCGTTGATCGCGCCGGCCGAGGCCGTGTTCCTCAACGCGAAGTTGGAAGCGGAACTCGGCGAACTTGACGACGAGGAAGCGCTCGACTTGCTGAAGTCCGTCGGGCAAACCGAGAGCGGACTCGCGATCCTCGCCCGGGTCGGCTTCGACACGCTCGGCCTGCAGACCTACCTCACTGCCGGCCCGAAGGAGTCGCGCGCGTGGACGATCCACAAGGGCGACACCGCGCCCGAGGCGGCCGGCGTCATCCACACGGATTTCCAGAAGGGCTTCATCAAGGCGGAAGTCATCTCGTTCGCCGATCTCGTGGCGGCCGGGTCGGTTGCCGAAGCGCGGGCGAAGGGCAAGGCGCGCATGGAGGGCAAGGACTACGTCATGCAGGACGGCGACGTCGTGGAGTTCCGTTTCAACGTGTGAGGGCGGATCGAAGCGTCCGTACGGCGGGGATGTGACCACTGTCACCGATTTCTCAAGCGACACGGTACAAAATGCCCGTATCCCTGTGCGGCGTTGAGGCGGCAGACTCTTCGCATACCTTCTTCCAGGGAGTACAAGCGTGCGCATCGGAATTCCGCGTGAGTCGAAATCGGGTGAGACGCTCGTAGCAGCGACCCCCGCGACCGCGACCCAACTCATGAAGCTCGGTTACGAGGTCGTCATCGAAGCAGGTGCCGGTGGTCACGCGGACCAGCCCGACAGCGCGTACGCCGCTGCAGGTGTCACCATCGCGGACGCGGCAACCGTCTGGTCCTCCGACGTGGTGGCGAAGATCAATGCACCGACCGACGACGAGATCGCGAAGATGCGCCGCGGCGCGATCCTCATCTCGATCATGGCACCCGGCCGTGAGCCCGAACTCGTCGAGAAGTTGCGTGCGGCCGGTATCACGGCCATGGCGCTCGACGCAGTGCCGCGCATCTCGCGCGCGCAAGCGCTCGACGTGTTGTCGTCGATGGCGAATGTCGCCGGATACCGCGCGGTCGTCGAGGCTGCGCACGCCTTCGGTCGTCAGTTCACCGGGCAGGTCACCGCTGCCGGCAAGGTGCCGCCGGCGCGGGTGTTCGTCGTCGGTGCTGGCGTCGCGGGTCTCGCTGCAATCGGCGCGGCGGGTTCGATGGGTGCCATCGTCCGCGCATTCGACGTCCGCCCCGAAGTCGCCGAGCAGGTGAAGTCGATGGGTGCGGAGTTCGTGTTCGTCGACATGGAACAAGAGGTGTCCGCCACCGGTTACGCGAAGGAGATGACCGAGGCGCAACAACAGGCGACTGCCGCTATGTACGACGCTGAAGCGCGTGCCGCAGACATTGTCATCACCACCGCGCTCATCCCCGGGCGCCCTGCACCTCGACTGCTCAACGCCGAGACGGTTGCGGGCATGAAGCCCGGCTCAGTCATCGTCGACATGGCGGCAGCGAACGGCGGCAACGTCGAGGGCACGGTTTCCGGCGAGAAGACAGTCACCTCGAACAAGGTGACGATCATCGGCTACACCGACCTCGCATCGCGGCTCGCTGGCCAGACGTCGCAGTTGTACGGAACGAACGTCGTGAACCTCTTCAAACTCCTGACCCCGGAGAAGGACGGCAACGTCGTCCTCAACTTCGACGACGTGGTCCAGCGCGGCATGACCGTCGCGAAGGACGGTGAGTTGCTCTGGCCCCCACCGCCGGTCCAAGTGTCCGCGGCACCTGCGGCCGCCGCTGCAGCGCCCGTCGCGAAGCCGGAACCGAAACCGAAGAACCCGAAGGTCGCGCTGTATCGCGCGGCGCTCGGCGCCATCCTCTTCGGAGTGATGGCCGCCTATTCGCCGTCGCAGCTGCTCGGACACTTCACCGTGTTCGCGCTGGCGATCTTCGTCGGCTACTACGTCATCTCGAATGTGGCACATGCTCTGCACACGCCACTGATGGCGGAAACGAATGCGATCTCGGGCATCATCCTCGTCGGCGGCATCCTGCAGATCGGCAACAGCAACCCGCTCGTGACCGGTCTCGCGCTCGTCGCGGTGCTCGTGGCATCCATCAATATCTTCGGTGGCTTCCTCGTGACCCTCCGAATGCTCGAGATGTTCCGGAAGGACTGACCCATGACCGACTTCCTGACATCCGACAAGCTCGCGGGCCTCATCCAGGCCGCGTACATCATCGCCGGCGTGCTGTTCATCTTTGCGCTCGCCGGACTGTCGAAGCATGAAACCGCGAAGCGCGGCAACCAGTTCGGCATGGCCGGCATGGGTCTCGCCCTGTCGGCGACGCTTGTCCTTGCAGCGCGGAATACCGAACTACTCGAGAACCAGCGACCGCTGGCCGTCACACTCGGTCTCACCGTCGTTGCAATGGCGATCGGCGGTGTGATCGGTGCGTGGCGTGCACGGACGGTCGAGATGACCGGCATGCCCGAACTCGTCGCGATGCTGCACAGTTTCGTCGGCGTCGCTGCCGTACTCGTGGGCTACAACTCCTTCCTCGAGCCCGGTGCCGAGAACGAGGGGGCGCTCGCCGCGATCCACTCCGCCGAGGTGTTCCTGGGCGTCTTCATCGGTGCTGTCACGTTCACCGGTTCGATCGTCGCGTTCATGAAGCTCTCGGAGCGCATGAAGTCCGCACCGCTCGTGCTTCCGCAGCGGCACAAGCTCAATGCGCTCATCCTGCTTGTGTCCGGTGTGCTCTTGGTCCTCTTCATGGGGAACCACGACGACAGCGCGATCATTCCCCTCGGCATCATGACGGCGTTGGCGCTATTCCTCGGCTTCCACCTGGTCGCCGCGATCGGTGGCGGGGACATGCCGGTCGTCGTCTCAATGCTCAACTCGTACTCCGGTTGGGCTGCCGCCGCAGCCGGCTTCATGCTGAACAACGATCTGCTCATCATCACGGGTTCGCTCGTCGGCGCATCCGGCGCGATTCTCAGTTACATCATGTGCAAGGCGATGAACCGCTCGTTCATCTCGGTCATTGCCGGCGGTTTCGGCTCCGACGGCGCCGTGTCCGGTGAGGCGAAGGACTACGGCGAGCACCGTGAGACTTCTGCGGTGGAAGTCGCCGAACTGCTGTCGAATGCACACTCGGTCGTCATCACGCCCGGTTACGGCATGGCCGTGGCACAGGCGCAGTACCCGGTGGCCGAACTCACCGCGAAGTTGCGGGCAAAAGGTGTCACCGTCAGGTTCGGCATCCACCCGGTCGCCGGCCGGTTGCCGGGTCACATGAACGTGCTGCTTGCCGAGGCGAAGGTGCCGTACGACATCGTGCTCGAGATGGACGAGATCAACGAGGATTTCCCGGACACGGATGTGGTGCTCGTGATCGGTGCCAACGACACCGTGAACCCCGCTGCCTACGACGATCCGTCGTCACCGATCGCCGGTATGCCGGTGCTTGAAGTGTGGAAGGCGGGCGAGGTCGTCGTGTTCAAGCGCTCGATGGCGACCGGCTACGCAGGCGTGCAGAATCCGCTGTTCTTCAAGGAGAACGCATCGATGCTGTTCGGTGATGCCAAGCAGCGGGTCGAGGACATCATCCATGCGTTGAACTGACGCTGCATTCCGAAGAGCCGGCGGCAACGCCGGTTCTTCGTGTTTCGCAGGTCATGCAACACACTATGCGTATGGCAGAAAAGGTCCAGGGCCCAAAGTCGTACTTCCCGTCGATCGAGAAGAAGTACGGACAACCCGTGTCGCATTGGATGAAGTTGCTTGAGAAGGTCAAGACGGCGAAGCACATGGAGCAGGTCGCCTTCCTCAAGAACGAACACGGCATGGGACACGGGCATGCGAATGCAATCGTTGCCGTGTTCCGTTCGGAACACGGACTGTGACGTGCATTCCTCGGACGGATGCGCTGTGACCCGAGGCGACGTCGACCTGGCGTGGTATGCGGCGAGAGATAAGGTTTGGCGCGACCTCGGACTTGCTGCGCCGGCGCGGCGAGCACTTGTCAATGCAGGCATTCTGGAGACTGCACAGCTGCGCGATTACACGGCCGAGCAGATCTTGGCGCTGCACGGCATCGGCAAGACGGCACTGCCCGCGCTGGCGCCTTATCTCGGCCCGCGCTGACGATCAGCGTTCGTGCAGGAGCAGTGCGCCGATCTGGTGGCGTGCCGTATCGATGATCCGGATGTCGCTCACGACTTCCTTCAGCGGCCGGAACGGCGAATCGAGCAGACCTTCGCCGACGAACTTCGCGAGAGCGGTCGCCTGGTAGTTGAGGCCTTCGTGCTTCTGGATCGGCGAGGTGTCCGTGAAGGTGTGCTCGATCGGTTCGAACACCGAGGAACGCAACGTGAAGCCCGATGGCGTGAAGAATGGGACATGAGAATCAAGGGTTGCTTCGCGGCCCGCGATCGAGGCCCGCACGGTGCCCATTGACCGCAGCGAGGTTGTGACCACCGCCTGCGCGCCCGAGGCGTATTCGAGGCGCACGATCGACTGTTCGTCGATGCCGCTCTCCGACAGGTGCCCGGTGGCGCTCACAGAGGTCGGCGTTCCGAGTGCCATCGATACCCATGCCAGTGGGTAGATGCCGAGGTCGAGCAACGCGCCGCCATCAGCGGGGTTCCACAACCGCTTGCCGGTTGCGTTGTGGCCGAAGTCGGCCGTGACCATCGTGATCTCCCCGAAGTTTCCGTCACTCGTGGCGATGCCGGCGGATTCCTGCCCGCGATGCTGTAGCGCATACAGGCCGTAGTAGGTGAGTT
>CAXBQV010000006.1:0-29315 GCA_963978265.1 uncultured bacterium
TAATTCTGCATCTGGAAAAGCAGTTGTGGAAAATGGATCTAATGCAGTAGTATCACGCACAAAAGTATCAAATGTATCCTTGATACTGTTACCCACATTTCTCCAAATACCAATAGAATTAAATGATTCTGTGATGCCTTTACTCATAATATATGTCATGTTATTAATAAATAATAATTTAGCAATAGTTTGATCAAGATTATCATCTAATTTTGGTGTAATTGCTGATAATTCTTTTGTGATAGATTGTAAATTTGATCGAATATTTGGCAATTTATCTTTAAGACGAATTGGTTCATCTGAGGCCTGCTTGGCAATCAGGTATCTTTCATGGCTTCATAGAAAAAGGTCATTTCCCGCTTGCCGGACTTCTTTGTGCCACCGACCGTGAAGCTGTTGCGGTTGGCATCGGGGAACAGCGGGCCGACGCTCTGGTCCGGTACTACGGCAAGAGCACCCTGACGAACGGGACCAACGGCACTTCCGGCACCAATTCGATCGGCTATTCGGTTTCGGTCAGCGGCTCCAAGCCCAATGATTTGCTTCCGACGGGGATTTCGATCCGGTTCGGCTCCGACGAGGACGAGTGACATGGTTGCCGTACTCCCCAGTTCCGGTGGTGTGACGTTCGACCAGCAACGTGCGGGCGGTCGCAAATTCACGCCGTACGTGCTGTTGCTGCCCGGCATGCTGTGGCTGACCGTGTTCTTCCTGTTCCCGCTGTTCTCCCTGGCGCAGACGTCATTGATGACGGCACGTGAGCCGGGTAATCCTGATGCAGGGTTCCTCACGGACTTCAACATCTCGAATTATGCGAATGCACTGAGCGAATTCCTGCCGCAGTACCAACGTTCGTTCCTGTTCGCAGGTATCGCGACGCTGCTTGCGCTCGTCATCGCATACCCCCTGTCGTACTTCATCGCGTTCCGGTCGGGAAAGTGGAAGAACTTCCTGCTCGTGCTCGTCGTGGCGCCGTTCTTCGCCTCGTTCCTCATCCGTACCTACGCATGGCGAACGATCCTCGCGGACGACGGCTTCATCACGTCGACGCTCGCCGGCTTCGGCGTCCTGCCGGACGATCGCATCCTGTCGACACCGATCGCGGTGGTGGCCGGACTCACGTACAACTTCCTCCCGTTCATGACCTTGCCGCTCTACGCGTCGCTCGATCGCATCGATCCGCGCCTGATAGAGGCGGCTGCCGATCTCTACGCACGACCGTTCACCGGCTTCCGCAAAGTGACCTTCCCGCTCTCGATGCCGGGCGTTGTTGGCGGAACTCTGTTGACGTTCATCCCTGCGGCTGGCGACTACATCAATGCGCAACTGCTCGGAAGCCCGAAGGACAAGATGATCGGCAACGTCATCGAATCGCAGTTCATCCGCATCCGTGACTATCCGGTCGCGGCGTCGATGTCCTTCGTACTGCTCGTGACCATTCTCGTGCTCGTCACGGTGTACATCCGTCGCGCGGGAACGGAGGAGCTGCTGTGAGCGTCGCCACCGTCTACCGGCCGAGTGCGTGGCATCGCACATCACGCTGGGTCCGCGAGCATGTGATCGCCGCCTACGGAATTCTCGCATTGCTGTACCTGTTCCTTCCGATCGCGGTCGTGTTCGTGTTCTCGTTCAACAAGCCGACCGGCCGACAGAACTCGACGTGGAACCAGTTCTCGTTCGACGCCTGGACGAACATCAGCCGAGACCCCACCATCGTCAAAGCGGTGACGATCTCGTTGCAGATCGCACTGGTCTCCACGACGATCGCGACGATTCTCGGCACCCTGATCTCGTTTGCGATCGTCCGTCACCGGTTCACCGGTCGCTCGACCACCAACCTCATGATCTTCCTGCCGATGGCCACTCCCGAAGTTGTGCTCGGTGCTTCGCTGCTCGCGCTCTTCCTCAACATGGGGCTTCCGCTGGGATTCGTGACGGTTGCGATCGCGCACATCATGTTCTGCATTTCGTTCGTCGTGGTCACAGTGAAGGCGCGACTGCAGGGCATGGATCCGCGGCTCGAGGAAGCTGCCGCCGATCTGTATGCGGATGAGAAGGCGACCTTCCGCTACGTCACGTTGCCACTCGTGGCACCCGGTATTGCGGCCGCGGCGCTCCTGTCGTTCTCACTGTCGTTCGACGACTACATCATCACCAACTTCAACAGCGGCACGGTTGTGACGTTCCCGATGTATGTGTGGGGTGCTGCACAGCGCGGCATCCCGCCGCAGGTGAACGTCATCGGATCGCTCATGTTCTTCGGGGCATTGGCCATCGTGATCATTGCGCAGACCGTCGGCCGCGCCCGTCGGAAGGCGTGACGTGACCCGTTACGGCAGTCAGTACGGCGCGGACATCACCTTCCTCGGTGTGGACCGCTGCGACTTCGACAATGCCGATTCCTTCAAGGATGCGGACATTGTGATCGTCGGCGCACCGTTCGACGGAGGAACGTCTCATCGATCCGGTGCCCGCATGGGTCCGCAGGCGATCCGCAGTACCGACTACCTACCGCACGACGGTTCGCGCCCCTCGCTCGCAATGCGCACGGATGCCTTGAAGGACCTGAAGGTCGTCGATGGCGGCGACGTCATGATGTTCTCCGGCGACGCCGCAAAATCCTGTGCAGATCTCGAAGTCGTCATCGAGCGCATTGCACGAACCGGCGCCATCCCTGTTGTCCTCGGTGGCGACCACACGATCACCTGGCCGGACGCCACCGGCGTCGCGAAGGCCAAGGGTTGGGGCAGGATCGGCCTGATCCACTTCGACGCACATGCGGACACTGGCGACATCACGTTCGGCTCGCTCATCGGTCACGGCCACCCGATGCGCCAGCTCATCGAGTCCGGCGCGGTTCGCGGTGATCGCTTCCTGCAGATCGGCCTGCGCGGATACTGGCCGGAACCCGAAACGCTCGATTGGATGCGCGATCAGAAGATGCGCTCCTATGAGATGACCGAGATCACCGCCCGCGGCTTCGACGTCTGCCTCACTGAGGCGCTTCAGATCGCATGTGATGAGTGCGACGGCATCTTCCTGTCGGTCGATGTCGACGTCGTCGATCCGGGGCATGCACCGGGAACCGGCACCCCGGAGCCGGGTGGCCTGACGTCGCGTCAGTTGCTCGACGCGGTTCGGCGAATCGCCTATGAGGTTCCGGTCGTTGGCGTCGATGTCGTGGAAGTCGCACCGGCATATGACCATGCCGACATCACGGTGATGCTCGCGAACCGCGTCGTGCTCGAAGTGTTGTCGGGCATCGCTCGTCGTCGCCGAGATGAGCGCGACGGCACAGTCTGGAACCCGGCCCAGCCACTCCTCGATCGTTAGTCAGCGAAGGCGCCGGGGGAACCGGCGCCTTCGCTGACTTCAGGAGGAGTCTTGACAGCAGCGCGCTAGGCGGTCGCCATCATTGCCTGATCGAGGATGTCGAGGCCCTCGCTCAGGAGATCGTCGCCGATGGACATCGGCGGAAGGAAGCGGATCACGTTGCCGTACGTGCCGCAGGTGAGGATAAGCACGCCGTTCTCTGCGCACTGTCGAGCAATCCTGCCGGTGCGATCCGCATCCGGCTCGGTGGTGCCCGGTTTCACGATTTCGATCGCGATCATGGCGCCGCGGCCTCGAATCTCGCCGATGATGCCGTGCTTGTGCTGAAGCGCTTCGAGCCGTGTGTACATCGTCGCTTCGATGTTCTTGCTCCTGGAATTGAGGTCCATCTCCTCCATCGTGCGGATGGATGCGATGGCAGCTGCGCAGGCAATCGGATTCCCGCCGTAGGTGCCGCCGAGTCCACCGACATGGATGGAGTCCATGATGTCTGCCCGCCCGGTCACTGCCGCAAGCGGAAGCCCGCCGGCGATTCCTTTCGCGGTTGTGATCATGTCCGGCACGATGCCTTCGTGCTCGCAGGCGAACCAAGCGCCAGTGCGCGCGAACCCGGTCTGGATCTCGTCGGCGATGAAGACGATGCCGTTCTTCTTCGCGTATTCGACAAGCGCGGGCAGGAAGCCATCGGCGGGCACGATGAAGCCGCCTTCGCCCTGGATCGGCTCGATGAGGATGCAGGCAACCTGGTCGCCTCCGCATTGCTTCTCGATCTGCGAAATTGCGTGCGCTGCTGCTTCGGCGCCTGTGAGGCCACCGTCCCGATAGGGGTACGAGTTCTGCACGCGGTAGACCTCGGATGCGAAGGGGCCGAACTTGTGCTTGTACGGCATGTTCTTCGCCGTCAGCGCCATCGTGAGGTTCGTACGCCCGTGATACGCGTGATCGAACACGACCACCTTCTGGCGTCCGGTGTACGACCGGGCGATCTTGACTGCGTTTTCAACTGCCTCTGCTCCGGAATTGAACAGTGCGGATCGCTTGTCGTGCCCGCCGGGCGTAAGCCGGTTGAGTTCTTCGCAGACCTGCACGTACGACTCGTACGGCGTCACCATGAAGCAGGTGTGCGTGAACGAGGCCACCTGATCCTGCACGGCCTTCACGACGTGGGGCGAGGCGTTCCCGATGTTCGTCACTGCGATTCCGGCACCGAGATCGATGAAGGAGTTGCCGTCGATGTCGACGATGACGCCGCCACCAGCGGCCGCGGCGAACACCGGCATGGTTCCGCCGACGCCGTTGCTGACGGCCGCCTTGCGACGGTTCATCAACGCAGCCGAGTTCGGACCCGGGTAGCTCGTCTTCATCTCACGCTTCTGGGGCAGGGCGGGCCCGCCGATCATTGTGCTCATGCGAAAAGGCTAGGTCGGTCCAAAGGGGGTTCCAACTGTGGCGGAGGGGGTGCGACGAACGGCATGGGAGACTGGTCACATGTCCGCTCCGCGCAAGGTTGTGATCCTCGGCTCGACCGGGTCCATCGGCACCCAGGCGCTCGACATCGTCCGCCGGAATCCCGACCTGTTCCGCGTGGTCGGCCTGTCGGCGGGCGGAGGGCACGCGGAGCTCCTTGCTTCCCAGGCACGTGAATTCGACGTTCCCGTCGTCGGTATTTCCGATGCCGTTGCGGCGTCGAGATTCGCGGCCGAAGGCGGGACGGCCGAGCTCGTCATCGGCGATGACGCCTCAGCTCGCGTTGCTGGTATCGACTGCGACGTCGTTCTCAACGGGATCACCGGATCGGTCGGGTTGCTGCCAACCTTGGCCGCATTGCGGAGCGGAGCGACGCTTGCGCTCGCGAACAAGGAATCACTTGTGGTCGGCGGACCGCTCGTGAAGTCCCTTGCGCGCCACGATCAGATCGTGCCAGTGGACTCCGAACATTCGGCGATTGCGCAGGCGTTGCGCGGAGGACGCCGAACGGAAGTGCGCAGGTTGATCCTCACTGCGAGTGGCGGCCCGTTCCGCGGCTGGAATCGCGATCGGTTGCATTCCGTGACACCCACCCAGGCACTTGCCCATCCCACCTGGGACATGGGGCGCGTCGTGACGACCAACTCTGCGACGCTCGTGAACAAGGGGCTTGAGCTGATCGAAGCCCACCTGCTGTTCGACGTACCGTTCGAGGACATCGAGGTGGTGGTGCATCCGCAGTCGGTGGTGCACTCAATGGTCGAGTTCAACGACGGCTCGACGATCGCGCAGGCATCACCACCCGACATGCGCATCCCGATCGCACTCGGCATGAACTGGCCCGATCGGGTACCCGACGCCGCGTCCGCCTGCGATTGGTCTGCGGCCACGACCTGGACGTTCGAACCGCTTGACCACACCGCCTTTCCTGCCGTCACGCTGGCGCGACATGTGGGCGAAGCTGGCGGTACCGCGCCGGCTGTGTTCAACGCGGCCAACGAGACCGCAGTCGATGCCTTCCATGCCGGTGCGCTGCCGTTCACGGGAATCGTCGAACTGGTCCAGCGCGTTGTAGCTGAGCATCTTGACCAAACCTTGTCGGAACCCGGATCGAAGTTTGTGGGTTCTGTCAGTGCCACCGTGCAGGATGTGCTCAACGCTGAAGTGTGGGCGCGCGCCTACACCCGCACACTGATCTAGGAGACGCAATGGTGTGGCAGATCGTCGGCATGCTGGCCGTCGTCACTGCTATTGGCGTGTCCATCGCGCTGCACGAAGTCGGCCATCTCGTGCCGGCCAAGAAGTTCGGCGTGCGCGTCAGTGACTACGCCGTCGGTTTCGGGCCGTCACTGTGGTCCAAGCGAGTCGGAGAAACCCTGTACGCGATCCGTTGGATCCCGGTCGGCGGCTACATCCGCATGATCGGCATGTATCCGCCGGCGCAGAAGCCGCCCGGAAATGGCCGCCTTGCCCAGATGGCCGAGAGCGCGCGTGCGGAAGTGCTCGCAGAGGTACTCGAGTCGGACAAGGGCCGCACCTTCTACGAACTCCCGGTGCGCAAACGGATCGTCATCATGCTCGGCGGACCGAGCATGAACCTCTTGCTTGCATTCGTGTTCTTCGCGATCGCGCTTGTAGGTGTTGGCGTGAACGCCCCGACGCTCACCGTCAGTTCTGTGTCGCCGTGCTACGTCAGTGAGGCGAACCCGACAGGAGCGAAAGTCGGTGGCGTGTGCAAGGACGGTGTGTCAGCGGCGACGCAGGCGAAACTGCAACCCGGTGACGTCATCACCAAGATCAATGGCGAATCAGTGAAGGACTGGGCCGATCTCGGCGCCAAGCTCGAAGCATTCGGCGCGGGCGGAAGCGGCACGGTCACAATCAACCGCGCCGGAGCGGAGCAGACGCTGTCCGTCGACTACCAGTCGTTGACCCTCGACCGTTACGACGACGCCGGAAACCCGACCGGTGAGACCTACCAGCGTGCGTTTCTCGGCATCGTGTCGGAGCTGGATCGGGAACGCCTCGGAGTAGCCACGGTCGGTCAGCTCGTATGGTCGATGACGCTGCGATCTGCGGAATCCCTGTCACAGTTCCCCAGCAAGGTCTACGAATTGGCCAAACTGATGGTCAACGGCGGCGAGCGCGATCCACGCGGACCGGTGTCGGTCGTCGGTGCCACTCGGATCGGTGGCGACATCGCCGCGTCGGAGTGGTCGAACATGGACAAGGTGTTCAGTCTCCTGACGCTTGCAGGTTCGCTGAACCTGTTCCTATTCCTGTTCAATCTGCTGCCGCTGTTGCCGCTCGATGGTGGACATGTTGCTGGCGCGATCTGGGAGGCACTTCGAAATCTCGTTCGCCGGGTCCGGGGGCTCGCGCCCGGCGGCCCGGTGGACATGGCGCGAATGCTGCCCCTCACGTATGCGACCTCCGTGGTGCTCATCGCGACGGGCGCGCTCGTGATTTGGGCGGACATCGTCAAACCGATCAGCCTTGGCTGATCGGTCTTCCATGTCCGACCGGTTTCGTTCCGCAGCACCACGTCGCGTACGACGAAGGCCTGCGGGGGCGGACATCGTCAAACCGATTTCGCTGGGCTGACATACTTTCCCCATGTCCATTTCGCTCGGTATGCCCGCGACGCCGCCTCCGGTGCTGGCCCCGCGTCGCAAGACCCGCAAGTTGACGCTGCGGCACCACGCGCATCCGTTGGAAGTCGGCGGCGATGCTCCGATCTCGGTGCAGTCGATGGCAACGACGCTGACCGCTGACATCAATGCGACCTTGCAGCAGATCGCCGAACTCACCGCCGCGGGCTGCCAGGTGGTGCGCGTTGCGGTACCGAGTCAGGACGACTGCGACGCACTCCCGATCATTGCCAAGAAGTCTGGTATCCCGGTCATCGCGGATATCCACTTCCAACCCAAGTACGTGTTCGCTGCCATCGACGCCGGCTGCGCTGCCGTTCGCGTGAATCCCGGCAATATCAAGCAGTTCGACGACAAGGTCAAGGAGATCGCGAAGGCCGCGAAGGAAGGTGCCTGTCCGATCCGTATCGGCGTCAACGCCGGTTCACTCGACAAGCGTCTGATGGAGAAGTACGGCAAAGCCACGCCGGAAGCGCTCGTCGAATCCGCACTGTGGGAAGCCTCGCTTTTCGAGGAGCATGACTTCCGCGACATCAAGATCTCGGTGAAGCATCACGATCCGGTGGTGATGGTCCGCGCGTATGAGCTGCTGTCAGAGCAGTGCGACTACCCGCTGCACCTCGGCGTGACCGAAGCGGGTCCGCTGTTCCAGGGCACGATCAAGTCGTCCGTGGCGTTCGGTGCACTGCTGTCGAAGGGGATCGGCGACACCATCCGGGTGTCGCTTTCCGCGCCACCGATCGAGGAAGTGCGCGTTGGTCTGCAGATCCTTGAATCGCTGAACCTGCGTCAGCGTGGACTTGAAATTGTGTCCTGCCCATCGTGCGGTCGCGCACAGGTCGACGTGTACACGCTTGCCGAGGAAGTCACTGCCGGTTTGCAGGGCATGGAAGTGCCGCTGCGCGTCGCGGTGATGGGCTGCGTTGTGAATGGACCTGGCGAGGCGCGCGATGCCGACCTCGGTGTCGCGAGTGGCAATGGCAAGGGGCAGATCTTCGTCAAGGGCGAAGTCATCGCGACCGTTCCGGAGTCGAAGATCGTCGAGACGCTCATCAATGAAGCGATGAAGCTCGCCGAGCAGATGGAAGCCGGCGAAGGTTCGCCGTCGGTCACCGTCTCCTGATGCACGTTCGTGAACTGACGCACGCCGATGTGCCGGCTGCGTTGGAATTGGCGAATACGCGTCCGTACAGCAACTGTTTCCTCATATCGTTGCTCGAGCGCAATGCGCTGACGGGCATTGTCGGGACATTCGACAACGCAACGCTCGTGGGGATCGCATCCACCGGTGCCAACTGCGTGACGACCGACCTCACCGACGAAGCTGCCGGTGCACTCGCGTCGCAACTCGCGAGCGAGGGCAGACGTTCCGCCTCCATCGTCGGTCGCAAGGAGAATGTGCAGAAGTTGTGGGCGGCGCTCGACGGGCGATGGGGAGCACCCCGCGCCATCCGAGAACTGCAACCCCTGCTTCTCCTGCGCCGTCAGCCGGAGCTGGCTGGCGATCCACTCGTCCGGCGCGCGACGCCGGACGAACTCGACCTCGTGTTCCCGGCTTGCGTGCACATGTTCCGCGGCGAAGTGGGCATCGACCCGCTCGCGAGGGGAATGGGTACCGCCTATCGGGAGCGCATTGAAGAGACGATTGCCAGCGGTCGCTCGTTCGTGCGAATCGTCAACGGCGTCCTGGAGTTCAAGGCAGAGCTCGGCGCCGTGAGTTCAGCGGTGACCCAAGTGCAAGGGGTGTGGGTTGCGCCGCATCTGCGGGGCAGGGGATTGGCTGCTCCGGGAATGGCGGCCGTCGCTGCGCTCGCAATGTCGGACGTTGCGCCGGCGATCGAGCTCTATGTGAACGACTTCAACGTCGCTGCGATGAAGGCCTATGAGCGCGTGGGCTTCGAACGCCACGACGTCTTCTCGACCGTGTTCTTCTAGTACCTCGCTCGTCCCTAGCGGGCAATGCCGAGGTCGGCGACTACCCTTGGCGGGTCGGCTCGCTCTGCGGTCGACCATGAAGAGGGAGTCAGCATGCTTCGCCTGTCCACGTATTTCCTTCGCACATTGCGCGAGGATCCGGCGGACGCCGTCGTGCCGAGCGACAAGCTGCTCACCCGCGCTGGTCTGGTGCGCCGAGTTGCCCCCGGTGTGTTCTCGTGGCTGCCGCTCGGCTATCTCGTCTTCCGCAATGTCGAACGCGTGGTTCGTGAGGAGATGAATGCTGCCGGATTCCAAGAGGTGCACTTTCCGGCACTGCTCCCGCGCGATCCGTACGAGGCGACAAACCGGTGGACCGAGTACGGCGACAACCTTTTCCGTCTGCAGGATCGCAAGGGCAATGACATGCTGCTCGGGCCGACGCACGAGGAGATGTTCACCTTGATGGTGAAGGGCGAGTATTCGTCGTACAAGGATCTCCCGCTGCACATCTATCAGATCCAGATCAAGTACCGCGATGAGGCGCGTCCGCGTGCGGGCATTCTGCGCGGTCGCGAGTTCGTCATGAAGGATTCCTACTCCTTCGATGTCGATGACGCCGGCCTGCAGAAGTCCTATGACCAACACCGTGATGCGTACATCTCAACGTTCGACCGCCTGAAGCTCGACTACGTGATCGTGTCGGCGATGTCCGGCGCAATGGGCGGCTCGGCCTCTGAGGAATTCCTCGCCATGAGTGACTCCGGTGAAGACACGTTCGTGCAGTGCAAGACGTGCGGATACGCGGCAAACGTGGAGGCCGTGACGACGCCGATTCCTGCGGACGTCGACTATTCGGGCGTGCCGGCGGCACACGTGGAGGAGACTCCGAACACCCCGACCATCGAGACGCTCGTCGACATGTCGAATGCGAAGTTCCCCCGCGGTGATCGTCCGTGGTCTGCAGCCGACACCTTGAAGAACGTCGTGTTCAAGGTGAACCTCCCGGACGGCAGTTCGTATGCGCTGGCAGTCGGTCTTCCCGGTGACCGAGAGGTCGACCTGCGTCGGCTGGAAGCCGCGATTGCGCCGGGTGAAGCGGTTCCGTTCGAGGACGCTGATTTCGCGGCGCGACCCACGTTGGCGAAGGGGTACATCGGTCCCGGTGCCCTTGGTGAGGACAAGCCGGCCGGGGTGAAGTACCTCTTGGATCCGCGCGTAGTGTCCGGCACGCGGTGGATCACCGGCTCCGATGTCTCCGGCAAGCACGTGTACGACCTCGTCGCAGGCCGCGACTTCACTGCGGACGGCACCATCGAAGCCGCCGAGGTGCGCGAAGGCGACCGCTGCCAGTGCGGCGGTGAACTCGAGCAGGCACGCGGTATCGAAATCGGCCACATCTTCCAGCTGGGCCGAAAGTACGCGAAGGCGCTCGACCTCACCGTGCTCGACGAGAACGGCAAGAGCGTCGTCGTCACGATGGGCTCCTATGGCATCGGTGTTTCGCGTCTTGTGGCGGCAATCGCCGAGCAGCACCACGATGACAAGGGACTGCTGTGGCCACGCGAGATCGCTCCGGCGGATGTGCATCTCGTTGCCACCGGCAAGGACGAGGCGATCTGGGACAAGGCTGAATCGCTCGCATCCGAATTCGAAGCAGCCGGCCTCCGGGTGCTCTTCGACGATCGGCGTTCTGCTTCACCGGGTGTGAAGTTCAACGACGCCGAGTTGATCGGCGTACCGACGATCGTCGTCGTCGGCAAAGGACTCGCGACCGGCGTGATCGAAGTGAAGGATCGCACGTCGGGTGAGCGCGCCGACGTTCCGGTGGCCGACATCGTGTCCCACGTCGTGCGCGCGTGTAGCGCGTGATCGAACTCTCGACCGCCGCGGTCATCCTGCTGCTGATTGCAGCATTCGCAGCGGGATGGATTGACGCGGTCAGTGGTGGTGGGGGATTGGTTCAACTACCCGCACTCCTGCTGGTGTTCCCGCACTCGGCGACGCTGACCGCGATGGGGACGAACAAGACGTCATCGATCATCGGCACCTCGATGGCGCTGCGCACGTACACGATGTCGCACGCGCCGGACTGGTCGCTCGCCCGCCGGATCATGGCGGTCGCATTCGTCGCATCCGGACTTGGTACGTTCACAGCAACGCGCGTCTCGACGGAATTCCTTCGCCCGGTAGTGGTCATCGTCCTTGCCGTGGTGTGGGTGTTCACAATCGTTCGCAAGCCTGTGCTGGACCGCGAGGTGTTCGAGTCAGCGAACGTCGCTGGTGCGCTGGTCATCGCCGGAGTGGTGGGTTTCTATGACGGGCTGATCGGCCCGGGTACCGGATCGTTCCTGCTCATCGGTTTTGTCAGCGTCGTTGGCTTGTCGTTCCTCGGCGCGTCGGTGGCCGCGAAGCTGGCGAATTGGGCGACGAACCTCGCGTCGATCATCGTGTTCGCCGTTTCGGGACACATCTATCTGGGGCTGGCGCTCTGCATGGGTGCGTTCAACGCCCTCGGCGGGTGGCTCGGCGCGCACATGGCGATCGCCAAGGGCTCTGCCTTCGTGCGGGTGGTCTTCCTCTGCACCACAGGAGCGCTGCTCGTTCGGCTCGGATGGTCGTTGATCTGAGGGGTTTCCGCTCCGTGTGAGCGTCGGTTAGCCTTCGTGTCAGCGGCCCCGGCCCAAAACCGTAAGACCACAACAGGAGAGCGACATGTCAGAAGTATCTGCATTAGCCGCTGCCATTGTGCCGGCGATCAACGCTCTCGCTCTCGACCTCGAAGAGTGCAGTGTCAGACTCGTTGGCCGTCGCAAACTGGTCAAAGTCGTTGTGGATGGGGATTCGGGCGTGAATCTCGACATCGTTGCAGATGTTTCCAGGGCCATCGACGACCTCATTGAGCAAAGCGGTGTACTCGGTGATGCCGATTGGACACTGGAGGTCACGTCACCGGGTGTCGAACGTCCGTTGACGTTGCCGAGGCACTGGCGACGCAATGTGGGGCGGAACGTTCTTGCACATTTCGCCGATGGTCGCGAGGCGCTTGGTCGCATCATGGAGTACGACGTCGAAACCGGTGCGCTCGTGCTGCAGGTGAAGGGGGCCAATCGCAAGTTCAACACCACGGACATCACGAAGGCGATCGTGCAGGTGGAGTTCAATCGCAAGATCGCCGATTCCGAACTCGACCTCATCGACGACGGTTCCGATCCGGACGTCACCGATGCAGAAGCAGATTTCAGCGAGAGCGATGAGGAGGCATGACATGGACATCGACATGGGCGCACTCAAGGGCGTAGCAGCCGAGCGTGGCATCAATCTCGACGCGCTCGCCGCGTCGATCGAGGAAGCACTGTGGACCGCGTACCACAAGGCTCACGGCGAGGATTCCTACGGCCGCGTCGAACTTGATCGCAACACCGGCCACGTCACTGTGTGGCGTTACGAATTCGACGATGACGGTGTGCGACTCGGTGAGTACGACGATACGCCGAAGGATTTTGGTCGGATTGCAGCGACGACTGCGCGTTCGGTGCTCATGCAGCGATTGCGCGACGCAAACGACCGCATGACGCACGCAGAATTCGCCGGCAAGGAAGGCGATCTCGTCAGCGGTGTGATCCAGCAGGCGCAGGATCCGAAGATGGTGCATGTCAATCTCGGAACTGTCGAGGGTGTGATTCCGCCGGGCGAGCAGGTTCCCGGTGAGCAGTATGTGCACGGAGAGCGCCTGAAAGTGATCGTCGTGTTGAGCAAGATGGGGCCGCGTGGCCCGCAGGTGCAACTCTCTCGCTCGCACCCGAATCTGGTTCGCACACTGTTCAAGCTCGAGGTCCCGGAGATCGCCGACGGCACCGTCGAGATCATGGCGATCGCCCGGGAAGCCGGGCACCGGACCAAGATGGCGGTGGTCTCGCACAAGCAGGGTGTTGCAGCGAAAGGTTCGTGTATCGGGCCGATGGGGGCCCGGGTACGCAATGTGGTGAATGAGCTGCACGGGGAGAAGATCGACATCGTCGACTATTCGGACGATCCCGCTGAGTACGTGGCGAATGCGCTGTCGCCCGCCCGGGTGGTCTCCGTCGAGGTCGTCGACAGGGACGCCAAGCAGGTCCGCGTGGTGGTTCCGGACTACCAACTGTCCCTCGCCATCGGCAAGGAGGGGCAGAACGCCCGATTGGCGGCACGCCTCACGGGGTGGAAGATCGATATCCGCTCCGACGCCCAGGCGTCCGAAGCAGCCCAATAGGCGGGTTAGACTTGCGCATCGCAGTGCCCTCGAAGGAGCCGACCCGTACCTGTGTCGGTTGTCGTCAGGTCGCTGCAAAATCGGAACTCCTCCGAATCGTGTGTATCGACGGTGTCCTCACCGGGGATCGCACGGGTCGGCTCGGCGGCCGCGGTGCCTACGTGCACCTGCGGACGGAGTGTCTCGAGAAGGCGGACTCGCGCAGAGCATTTGTGCGCGCACTCCGGTTGACCGAACACCCCACCGGCGTGGCGGAGCTCCGACTGTCCATGACCACATCTCACGACGCGGGAGCGAACGTGAACGGGATGACCGACAAATGAGTACGCGATGAGCGTGCTCCTAGACGTGCTCTAGTCCAATCCCGGACCTGAGCACCAGACCGAAGAGGAACTGTGTCAAAGCTCAGGGTTCACGAGCTCGCTAAAGAGCTCGGTATCAGCAGCAAGGAAGCTGTCGCCAAACTTCAAGAACTCGGTGAGTTCGTGAAGTCGGCGTCGTCGACGATCGAAGCTCCTGCTGCACGAAAACTGCGTGAAGCGATTCCGGCGAAGCCGGCGGCTGCAGCAGAGGAGAAGCCCGTCAAGAAGACGGCGAAGAAGGCCGCAGCGAAGCCTGCGGAAGCTCCTGCAGACGAAGCCGAAGCAGTCGAAGTGCCTGCGAAGAAGACGGCGAAGAAAGCGGCAGCGAAGCAGCCAGCCGAGGAACCGGTGGTCGAGGCCGCTCCGGAAGCACCAGCAGCACCGCCCGCTCCCGCCGCCCCAACATTTTCTGCCGCCCCGACGGACATTCCGCGTCCTGCAGCACCGCGCCCCGCGGCACCGCGCCCAGGTGCTCCGCGCGTCGGCAACAACCCCTTCATGTCGCGCGACACCGCGCGTCCGGATCGCGACGACATGCCGCGGCCACCGCGCCCGAATCCGGGTGCGATGCCGGCTGCACGTGCGGGCGGTTTCCCAACTCGTCAGCCAGGTGCGCGCCCGACCGGCGCACCCGGGCGTCCCGGTGCGCCGCGTCCCGCGGGTGCGCCCGGTCGTGGTCCCGGCGGTCCGCGACCGGCGGGTGCCGGCGGCTTCGGCGCTCCACGTCCCGGCGGTGGTGGTGGCTTCGGCGCTCCACGTCCGGGTGGGCCGGCTGGCACAGGTGGTCCGGGTGGCCGTCCCGGCGCACCCACCGGTGGTCGCGGCAACGCGGCGGGCGCCTTCGGTCGCGGTGGCGGCAAGAGCTCCAAGAAGCGCAAGAGCAATCGTGAGAAGCGGCAGGAATTCGACAACCTTGCTGCACCGATCCTCGGCGGCATCCAGGTGCCGCTCGGTGGCGGCGCAACGGTGCGCCTGCCACGCGGTGCATCGCTGACCGACTTCGCCGAGAAGATCAACGCGAACCCGGCATCGCTCGTCACGGTGATGTTCAAGCTCGGCGAAATGGTGAATGCCACGCAGAGCGTCGACGACGACACCTTGAAGTTGCTCGGTGCCGAACTGCAGTACAACGTGGAAGTGGTGTCGCCCGAGGACGAGGATCGCGAACTCCTCGGCACCTTCGACCTCGAATACGGCGGCGAAGAGGACGAGGACGCCGAACTCACGGCTCGTCCGCCGGTCGTCACCGTTATGGGCCACGTCGATCACGGCAAGACCCGACTTCTCGATGCCATTCGCAACACGAACGTGGTGGCGGGCGAAGCCGGTGGCATCACGCAGCACATCGGTGCGTACCAGATCGTGACCGAACACGAGGGTATCGAACGTGCAATGACGTTCATCGACACTCCCGGCCACGAGGCGTTCACTGCCATGCGCGCACGTGGTGCTCAAGTCACGGACATCGCGGTGCTCGTTGTTGCTGCGGACGACGGCGTCAAGCCGCAGACGATCGAAGCGTTGAACCACGCGCAGGCCGCGAACGTGCCGATCGTGGTCGCGGTGAACAAGATCGACAAGCCGGAAGCCGATCCGATGAAGGTGCGCTCCCAGCTCACCGAATACGGATTGGTGGCAGAGGAGTTCGGCGGCGACACCATGTTCGTCGACATCTCGGCCCGCAACGGCCTGCACATCGACAAGCTGCTCGATGCAATCCTCCTCACTGCCGATGCTGCAATCGATCTGCGTGCAAACGCGGATCGCGATGCGGAAGGTGTGGCCATCGAAGCCCACCTCGACCGCGGTCGCGGCCCTGTGGCAACCGTGCTCGTCCAGCGCGGCACCATGCGCCCCGGCGATTCGATCGTGGCCGGTGACGCCTTCGGTCGTGTCCGCGCCATGCTCGACGAGAATGGCAACCCGCTTGAGGAAGCGGGTCCGTCACGCGCGGTGCAGGTGCTCGGCCTGACGTCCGTTCCTGGTGCCGGCGACTCCTTCCTCGTCGTTTCCGAAGACCGGATTGCGCGTCAGATTGCGCAAGCTCGCGCGGCGCGGGAGCGAAACGCCCAGCTTGCGAAGTCCCGCGTCAAGCGCACGCTCGAGGATTTCCTTGCGCAAGCCGAGAAGGGCGAAGTCCAAGAGCTCAAGCTCATCATCAAGGGCGACGTCTCCGGTTCGGTGGAAGCGCTCGAGGATGCCTTGCTCAAGATCGAGATCGACGAGTCCATCCAGCTCCGCGTGCTGCACCGTGGTGTCGGCGCGATCAACAAGAACGACGTCACGCTTGCCGCGGCGTCGCAGGCGATCGTGCTCGGCTTCAACGTGCGTCCAGAGGGCAAGGTTGCCGAGCTGGCGGACGAAGAGGGCGTGGAGATCCGGTTCTACAACGTCATCTACGCAGCCATCGAGGACATCGAGAAGGCACTCAAGGGTCTGCTCAAGCCGGAGTTCGAAGAAGTGTCGCTCGGTTCCGCCGAGGTTCGGGAGGTCTTCAAGTCCTCGAAGTTCGGCACCATCGCAGGTTGCATCGTTCGCGATGGCATCGTGAAGCGAAACGCCAAGGCGCGACTCGTGCGCGACGGCGTCGTCGTGGCCGACAATCTGCAGATCCATTCGTTGCGCCGCTTCAAGGACGATGCGACCGAGGTTCGTGAAGGTTTCGAGTGCGGTATCGGCCTCGGGTCCTTCAACGACATCAAGGTCGAGGATGTCATCGAGACCTTCGAAATGCGCGAGAAGCCTCGCGCGTAGTTTGCAGGAGCGTTCGTCATGACCGAGAGTCTCCGCGCCCGCCAACTGGCGAAGCGCATTCAGGAGATCGCGGCCGAAGCCGTCGAGTTCCGGGTGAAGGATCCGGACCTCGGGTTCGTCACGATCACCGATGCCCGGCTGACGAACGACTTCCGCGAAGCCACCGTGTTCTATACCGTCATGGGCACCGAGGAGGAACGCGAGAAGTCCGGCGCTGCGCTGGAGAAGGCGCGCGGTCCGATCCGAAGTGAAGTCGGAAAGCGACTCGGACTCAAGCACACGCCGTCCATCAAGTTCGTCGTCGATGCGGTTCCCGAGAACGCGCTGCACCTTGAAGAACTGCTTCGCGAAATGCGGGCCAAGGACGCCGAGGTTGAAGCGCTGAAGCAGAACGCGACGTACGCCGGCGACGCCGATCCGTACAAGTCTGACGGCGACGACGAAGACTGATTGTGGGCGGTAAGCCGCGCGCACGCACCGCGCCCGATGGAATCGTCGTGATCGACAAGCCGGCGGGCATGACCTCGCACGATGTCGTCTCGCGGATGCGACGCGTGTGCGGCACCCGGGCTGTTGGGCATGCCGGCACGTTGGATCCGATGGCCACGGGCCTGTTGATCATCGGGGTCGAGCGCGGCACCAAACTCCTCGGGCACCTCACCGTGTCGTCCAAGACGTATGACGCCACGATCCGTCTCGGAGTCACCACGACCACTGAGGACGCCGAGGGCGAGATTGTGATGACCACATCCGCGGCCGGGCTGACTGATACACAGATCCATGCAGCGGCCGCCTCGTTCGTTGGCGTCATCCAGCAGCGGCCGTCGTCGGTGTCGGCGATCAAGGTCGGCGGCGTGCGCTCCTACGCACGGGTGCGGGCGGGAGAGCACGTCGAACTTCCGCCGCGCGAGATCACCATTCATACGTTCGCCATACGTGACATCCGTCGCGCGGGCGACACGGTCGATCTTGATGTCACCGTGCGTTGCTCGTCGGGCACCTACATTCGAGCGCTGGCGCGCGATCTGGGTGAGGCGCTCGGAGTCGGGGGGCACCTGACTGCACTTCGGCGCACAGCGGCGGGCACCTTCACGCTGGAGGATGCCATCCCGCTGCCATCCGACGACCAGCGTGTGCAGGTCACACCACTCACCACGGTCCTCGAACGCGAGTACCACGTCGTCCGACTCAATGCCGAGCAGTCTGGACGAGTTCGACACGGAATGCGCATCCCGGCGACCGACGCGGCGGGAGGTCTCTGCGGACTGATCGCAGACGACGGACAGCTCATCGCGCTTTCCGAAGCGGTCGATGGTGTGTGGAAGCACCACGCCGTCTTCAACGAGATGGTTTGATTGCATCCATGAGCCAGCACACCGTGGTGACGATCGGCGTCTTCGACGGCGTGCATCGTGGCCACTCGGCATTGTTGGACACCACCCTTGGACTTGCCAGCACCGAAGGCATGCGCTCGGCCGTCGTCACGTTTCATCCGCATCCGAAGTCGGTTGTGAGGGGCTTGGATATGCCGCTGCTGGCCACGGTGGCGCGGCGTTCTCGCCTGCTGGAACAGCGTGGGATCGAGCACGTCCACGTCGTGGATTTCGATGTCGCCCGTTCGCAGCAGGCGCCAGAGGCGTTCGTGCAGGAGATCCTCATCGAACAACTGCAGGCATCGATCGTCGTGGTGGGCGAGGGCTTTCGGTTCGGGCGCGGTGCGGCGGGAACGGCGGCGACACTTCGGGACGCCGGACTTGTGGTGCATGAACTCCCGATCGTCAACGCCGACGGCGCTCGTGTGTCCAGCACGCGCATCCGGGGCCTGCTCGTTGAAGGTGACGTTGCCGAAGCCCATGCGTTGCTGGGCCGGCCGCATCGGCTTGAAGGACCGGTCGTGCATGGCAATGCGCGTGGTCGTGACATCGGCTACCCGACGGCGAATCTCGCGGTCGTGTCGGGCCTCCTCATTCCGGCGGATGGCGTGTATGCCGGCTGGCTTGTGCGCGGCGAGATCGCGCATGGATTCGACGGCGAGACGATGCTGCCGGCAGCAATCTCGATCGGAACCAATCCGACGTTCACGGACGTGAACGAGCGGCGAGTTGAGGCGTACGTCCTCGATCGCACGGACCTGGACCTATACGGCGAATACGTCGCGCTCGATTTTCACTCCCGTATCCGAGGCACCGTGAAGTTCGACGGACTCGAACCCCTGTTGGCTGCGATGGACCGCGACGTCCAGACGGCCCGCGCCCTGCTCAGCTGAAATGGGTAGGCCCCGTCATGGACGGGGCCTACCTGTAGAAACAGTGATCAGTTGCCGTTTGCGGCGATGGACTGCGCTGCGAAAATTCCAGGGGTGCCCGGAGTCCCTGCAACCGCTGCGGCCACCTGCGAAACCAACTTGACGGTCACTTTGTCGCCGTCCTCCAGTTGCGTGAGCGAAGTCGTCATCAAGTCCTGGCCGTTGCGCTTGAGTGTGAAGGCTGTCTTGCCGGAAGTGTTTCGCTTGACCGTGATGGTGGCCCCCTTCGCAATCGGCAACTTGTTCTTTCCTTGCGGCACCGTCTTCACCTTCACGGTCACGGAATCCTCGGCCGTCGGGGTGCCGACCACGACACCTGTCACGGTGATCTCAACTCGCTTGGCAGCGCCAACCGTCGACTGCGGGCTGGGCGTGCTGCTCGCGGCCGGGGTCGGGGCATTGCCCTTGCCCTTGCCGGCAGCCACCGCGGGGGTGGCGAGCGATGCAACAGCGACGACTGCTGCAACGACCATCGGGAACTTCCTCATGATGCCTCCTTGTTGAAGGCAGGCTAGCGCAAGGCCATGTGGCACCCCTGTGCTGCGTCTGTGAAATCCCGCAGATCTCGGGACCGGGGACACCGTTCCCGCGCCTCCGGTCACGACATCCGATCAGAGGGCCCCGGTGGCGGCGATGCGGGACGCCGAGTACAGGAATGGCTCGGCGGTGCCGGCGCGATCCGACACGACGACCTCGACGCTGTCATTGAAGTGCAGCGCGCCCATCGTTGTGGAGGCGCCGTTTCGGGTGATCACGCCGCCGCTTGTCATCGACACGATGATGGCAGTGCCTTTGAGTCCATTCGCATACGCATTGTGGTCGGTGCCGTCATTGATCGATTTCACGTACACGAACAGCCGGTTCGTGCCGGCGTCGGGAATCGATACCAACGTACCGATCACGGTGAATGGCAGGTATGGATACGCCGTGGCGACGACCTTGCTCGCGAGGTATGTGAACGGTGCGGCCACACCAATTCGCTCCGTGAGTGTGAGCGTGACGCGGTCGTCGAGCCGGAGTGCACCGAGCGTCGACGCTGCCCCATCGCGGGTGACGGCGGCGCCGGTTGCGAGCCCGACGAGGACCGTCGTCCCTTTGAGGGCATCATTCGCCCACCCGACGTCGTTGGACACGGTCTTCACATACACGGAGATCGTCGTCGCACCACTTGCGGGTGTCGCAACGATCGAACCGGTCATGGTCACGGGCAACGTCGAGTTCGCGGCTGTTGCCACCACTCTGCTGGCGATGTAGGTGAACGGAGCTGCGCTGCCGCTTCGCTCGGTGAGCGTCAGGAGGACGCGATCGTTCAGCTTCAGCCCGGCCAGCGTGGTCGCCACGCCGTTACGCGTGACCGTTGCACCCGGCGCCAGTGCGACCTGGATCGTGGTGTTGCGCAGGTTCGTCGACGGGTAGAACTTCGATGTCGAGAACGTTTTGACGAAGACCATGATCGACGTCGCATACTCCGGCGGCGCTGTTGCGATGTAGCCATCCACTGTCATGGCGTAGTTGGCGTTCGGAGTGGTGGCCATGAACTTGCTCGCAACGTACTTGTACGGTGCCGATGTTCCGATCCTGCTCCTGATGGTGATCGCAACCTGGTCATTGGCTCGAAGATCGCTGAGCGGGACCGTGACGCCGTTTCGCTTCACGGCAACGCCCGGGGCGAGGGTCACGATGATGACGGTTCCCTTGATGTCGGCGACGAGACTCTTCTTGCCCGCTGCTGGTGCTGTCTTCACAGCGATGGCGACCTCGGCTGCGCCGGTCGCCGGCGTGGCGGAAACGGTGCCGGTGATGGTGACCCGATCGTCCGCGGTTACGGTGGTCGGCGTCGCGGTGAAGAGCAGGGTCGCAACCGTTCCGACGGCGGCAAGCCTGGCGAGGCGCTGCATGGGTTCCTCCTTTGGGTCGACGTTTGCCACGGTGGGAGGCGCCCGTCCGCTTCGACAGTAGGTTGGGCGAGTCACCCGCAGGTTCCCGCTCTGCACACAATCTCCGCACACATTCGGAGCGTTCTGTGGAGGAAATGCACACGAATTGGGCCGATCGAGGCTCCTCGCGTACCCTTTCCCATGACGACGGCTGGGCGGGCGCCCAGCTGATCGCGACTCCCTGAAGGGCAACCGTCCGTCAGGCCCTGCGCCCGGGGTTTCAACTCCGGGCAGAACCGCGCCCGTGGAGCATCACATGGCTGAAGCCAAGTCCAAGGTCATCGCCGACTTCGCCCGTTCGCAGGGTGACACCGGCAGCCCCGAAGTGCAGGTCGCAATTCTGACCTCGCGCATCAACCAGTTGACCGAGCACCTCAAGGAGCACAAGCACGATCACCACTCACGTCGTGGTCTGCTCCTGCTCGTTGGTCGCCGTCGCCGTCTTCTCCAGTACCTGGCGAAGACCGATATCGAGCGGTACCGCGCACTCATCGAGCGCCTCGGTATCCGCCGCTAACAAACGTCCCAGTGGGGGCGTACCGCGCCCCCACCGAGCATCCACAACTGAATATCCGAATGCGGCTGGGCTCGAGTAATTCGAGGTCGGTCTCCGGTAGTGATCGTCGAAGACATGCGCACTCTGCGCATTGCGCTCGGCGGTTTCGATCGTAGACCGGCGAGTCTGGAAGTACTCGGGTCCTCCGCGTGCAGAAACAACGTACGCAAAAGGAGGGCACCCGTGACGGGTCCCGCAATTCACACGTCCGAAGCTCGCATCGACAACGGTGCATTCGGCGTTCGCACTATTGGTTTCGAAACCGGACGTCTGGCTCGCCAGGCTGCCGGTAGCGCTGTCGTGTACCTCGACCAGGACACGATGTTGCTGTCGGCAACCACTGCCAGCAAGACACCGAAGGATCAGTTCGATTTCTTCCCGCTCACCGTGGACGTCGAAGAACGCATGTACTCGGTCGGCCGAATCCCCGGCTCGTTCTTCCGTCGTGAAGGACGTGCCACCGAGGACGCCATCCTCACGTGCCGCCTCATCGACCGGCCGCTTCGCCCAGCATTCGTGAAGGGTCTGCGCAACGAAGTGCAGGTCGTCGTCACCGTGCTGTCGCTCAACCCGGCACATCTGTACGACGTCGTCGCAATCAACGCCGCGTCGATGTCGACGCAGCTCGCCGGCTTGCCGTTCTCCGGTCCGATCGGTGGTGTGCGCGTCGCACTCATCCGCGGCCAGTGGGTGGCGTTCCCGACGCACGAGCAACTCGAGGACGCCGTCTTCGACATGGTCGTCGCGGGCCGCATTGTCGGTGACGACGTCGCGATCATGATGGTCGAAGCGGAAGCCACCGAACAGACGATCGAACTCGTCAAGGGCGGCGCAACGGCACCGACCGAGGAGATCGTCGGTGAGGGCCTCGAGGCTTCGAAGAAGTTCATCCGGATTCTCTGCGAGGCCCAGATGCAGCTTGCTGCGAAGGCTGCCAAGGAGACTGCTGAGTTCCCGATCTTCCTCGAGTACCAGGAGGACGCCTACAAGGCGGTTGAAGCCGCTGCGAAGGACGCGGTCACCGAGGCGATGAAGATCGTCTCCAAGGCCGAGCGCGAGGATCGTCTCGACCAGATCAAGGCCGACATCGTCGAGAAGTTGGCTGCGGATTTCGAGGGACGCGAGAAGGAACTGTCGGCGGCACTTCGCTCGGTCACGAAGAAGGTCGTTCGCCAGCGCATCCTCAAGGACAAGATCCGGATCGACGGCCGTGGCATCAAGGACATCCGTCAGCTCTCGGCAGAGGTCGACGTTGTTCCGCGCGCACACGGCTCGGCGCTGTTTGAGCGCGGCGAGACCCAGATCATGGGTGTCACCACACTCAACATGCTGAAGATGGAGCAACAGCTCGACACACTCAACCCGGTGACGCGCAAGCGCTACATGCACAACTACAACTTCCCGCCGTACTCGACTGGTGAAACCGGTCGCGTGGGCGCGCCGAAGCGTCGCGAGATCGGTCACGGTGCGCTTGCAGAACGTGCGCTGGTTCCCGTGCTGCCCACTCGTGATGAGTTCCCGTACGCGATTCGCCAAGTGTCGGAAGCGCTCGGCTCGAACGGATCGACGTCGATGGGTTCGGTCTGTGCATCGACAATGTCGCTGCTGAACGCCGGCGTTCCACTGAAGGCACCGGTCGCCGGTATCGCCATGGGTCTCGTCTCCGACGAGGTCGACGGCAAGACGGAATACGTTGCGATCACTGACATCCTCGGAGCCGAAGACGCATTTGGCGACATGGACTTCAAGGTTGCGGGTACGCGTGAGTTCGTGACAGCGCTGCAGCTCGACACGAAACTCGACGGTATTCCGGCATCGGTACTCGCTGGTGCGCTGACGCAGGCCCGTGAGGCCCGCTTCACCATCCTCGACGTGATGAAGGAAGCGATCGCCGAACCGGAGGAGATGTCGAAGTTCGCTCCGCGCATCATCACGGTGAAGATCCCGGTCGACAAGATCGGCGAAGTCATCGGCCCGAAGGGCAAGATGATCAACCAGATCCAGGAAGACACCGGCGCCGAGATCTCGATCGAGGACGACGGCACGATCTTCATCGGTGCAACGGATGGCCCGTCGGCGGAGGCTGCTCGTGCGGCCATCAATGCCATCGCCAATCCGCATATGCCGGAAGTCGGTGAGCGCTACCTCGGCACCGTCGTGAAGATTGCTGCGTTCGGCGCCTTCATCTCGTTGCTCCCGGGCAAGGATGGCCTGCTGCACGTCACGCAGATGCGCAAACTCTCCGGAGGAAAGCGCATCGAGAACGTCGAAGACGTCGTGAAGGTCGGGCAGAAGATCCTTGTTGAGATCCAGGAGATCGATCAGCGTGGCAAGTTGTCGCTCATTGTGGCTGACGACGATGCCGCAACGGGTCAGTCGGAAGAGTCGGCTGAATGACCGACGCTCGCTCGCGGGTCGGTGCGCTTGCACCGGCCCGCGAACAGCGCCCCGGCAGTACGCGCACGCTGCTGCGCGAACATGACGGGTCGGTGATCAAGCGCACGGTGCTCCCGGGCGGCCTGCGCATCATCACCGAACACGTGCCCGGTATGCGGTCGGTTTCCTTCGGAATCTGGGCCGGCGTGGGTTCCCGCGATGAGTCGACAGCGATGGCCGGTTCCGCGCACTTCCTCGAGCACCTGCTGTTCAAGGGCACCCCGACTCGCGAAGCGATCGACATTTCATCCGCGATCGAGGCCGTCGGCGGCGACATGAACGCGTTCACGTCAAAGGAGTACACCTGCTACTACGCACGTGTACTCGACCAGGATCTCCCCATCGCTGTCGACGTCATCAGCGACATGGTGACCAACTCGCTTATCCGTCGTGCTGATGTCGATCAGGAACGCCACGTGATCCTCGAAGAGATTGCGATGCGCGATGACGACCAAGCGGATTCCGCACACGAGACCTTCGCGTCCGCGATGTTCGGTACGGCTGATCTCGGACGGCCGATTCTGGGAACGGTCGACACGATCAAGGCCGCGAAGATCGGGAATATCCACCGTTTCTATGCAAAGCACTACACGCCGGAGAAACTTGTCATCGCCGTGGCCGGCAGTGTGGACCATGCGCAGGTTGTGCGACTTGTGAAGAAGGCGTTTTCCCACGTGCTCGACGGCGAATCGTTGCCGGCCGAGCGACGCGCGATTCGCAAAGCCAGCAATATCGGCCATGGCGTCGAAGTCCTGACGCGCAAGACCGAGCAGGCGCATCTCGTCTGGGGAGTTCCGGGTCTGCCGCGCGATGACGAGCGTCGCTACGCCGTCGGTGTCCTCAACGCCGTCCTCGGAGGGGGCATGTCGTCACGACTGTTCCAGGAAGTCCGTGAGAAGCGTGGGATGGCGTACTCCGTGTACTCGTTCGCGCAGAACTTCGCCGACTGCGGACAGTTCGGGGTGTATGTCGGCTCGCTCCCATCGAAGATCGACGATGTCATATCGGTGGTCAAGGGCACGATCTCCGATGTCGTGGCGAACGGCATCACCGAGGGCGAACTTGCGCGTGGAAAGGGACAGCTTCGGGGTGGGCTTGTGCTCGGGCTCGAGGATTCCGGTGCTCGGATGACGCGGATTGCGAAGGCCGAGCTCGTCACCGGTGAACTCCCGAGCATCAACGAGGCACTCGAACGCATCAGCGCGGTTACGCTTGACGACATCGCGTCCGTGGCTGTGGAGTTGTTCTCCCAACCCGCCACATTGGCAGTCGTCGGACCGTTCAAGAACGCCCGTCGATTCGACGCGCAGATCTGAGGAGTCGGCATGGCTATTCGCGTAGGTGTGCTCGGTGCGCGTGGTCGCATGGGCTCAGAAGTCTGCAAGGTCGTAGAAGCGGCTGCTGACCTCGATCTCGTCGCGCAGTTGGACGCGGGGGATGACCTCGCCGAATTCGAGCGGGCAGGTGTACACGTTGTTGTCGACTTCACCGTCCCCGAAGTCGTATTGCAGAACCTGGAATGGGTAGTCGCCCGCGGCATGCACGCAGTGGTCGGAACCACCGGCTGGGATGACGCCCGCCTCGACACCGTTCGTGGATTCCTTGCGAAGCAGCCGGGTGTCGGTGTGATGATCGCGCCGAACTTCGCCATCGGTGCGGTGCTCCTCATGAAGTTCGCGGAGCAGGCCGCGCAGCACTACGAGAGTGTGGAGATCGTCGAACTCCACCACCCGAACAAGGCGGATGCGCCTTCCGGAACCGCCCGCACCACTGCGAAGAAGATTGCCGCTGGTCGTGCCGCTGCAGGACTCGGCGCCCAGCCCGACGCCACATCGGTAGCACTTGCGGGTGCCCGCGGTGCCGAAGTGGATGGCGTACCGGTTCACTCCGTTCGCCTTCGCGGCCTCCTCGCACACGAGGAAGTGTTGTTCGGCAACGTCGGTGAGACGCTCACGCTTCGACACGACTCGCTGGATCGCACCTGTTTCATGCCAGGAGTCCTGCTCGCAGTGCGAAACATCGCTGGTCGTCCCGGTCTCACGTATGGTCTGGATTCCTTCCTGTGAGAAGTCGCATCATCGTCGGCATCCTGACGCTGGTCTCCCTGTTCTATCTCGTCCTGATCGGGATCCGAGGCATTGGCCTCATCGTCGAGGGAGGGTTCCGCAACATCGCGTTTGGGATTGCGGTGCTGCTCATCCCGGCGATCGCAGGTGGCCTCATCGTGCGGGAGATCCGTTTCGGATACGACACCGTTCAACTCGGTCGCACGCTCTCCGCTGAGGACGGCATTCCCCTCGACACTGTCGAGCGGGACGAGTTCGGGCGTGTGGACAGGGCTGCGGCGGACATCGAGTGGCAGCGCCGAAAGGCAATCGTCGAGCAGTCGCCTGATGACTGGCGTGCATGGTTCCTCCTCGCAGTCGCATACGACAACGCCCGCGACCGCAAGCAGGCCCGTGCAGCCGCACGTCACGCCATCGAGCTTTTCAAGCAGCGCTAAGGAAGAAGTCCGAGCGAACGGACCGCCGCGGTCGTCGCCATGGATGCAACAACCATCACCAGGAAGTTGGCCCGTTTCCAAATCAGGCCGAATGCCACGAGCATGCCCGGCACGCGCGCATCGAACTGCAGCGACTGCCCGGACGTGAGCGCCTGCACCGCGACGATCGCTGCGAGGAGCGCCACCGGTAGCAGGCCGGCCGTGTGGTGCACCGCCCGGTTGTTGAGCACGCGTGCCGGAAGTAGATAGCCCGCGAGTTTCTCGAGATAGGCGCCGATCGACGCGATGAGTACTGGCGTCCACATCAGTCCTGTACCTCCGGATGCCTCCGCAGGGTGACCGCCGCCGCCGCGAACGCGACGATGCTCGATGCGAGTACGGGTATGCCGGCCGGCACGAACAAGGCGAGCGTGAGCGCGAACACGGCGGCAAGTATGGCGACGGCGCCGGTCTCCGCGTCACGGATCCTTGGCCCGAGCAGTCCGGCCAAGCCGGCAGCAATCGCAGTGTCGAGCCCGAGTGCCTTCGGATCGCCGATCGCCTGCGTCGCCAGCGCGCCGATGGCGGTTGCGAAGTTCCACAGGACGTACACCGACAGGCCTGCGGACCAGAAACCGAGCCGCGATGCGCGGCCGTCGTCGATGCGCTCATCCTGGGCGATGGCATTCGCAGTCGATTCGTCGATCGTGAGTTGTGCCGCGATCAGTCGCGTGATGCCGCGTGGTCGGAGCAGAATCGCCATCCGCACGGCGTACATGGCGTTTCGCACCCCGAGCAACCAGGCAGTGGCAATCGCCGTGGACGGAGCGCCCCCGGAACCGATGACGCCGACGAATGCGAGTTGCGAAGCCCCGGTGAACATGAGGATGGAGAGGGCGCAGGTTTGCGCGACCGAGAGTCCGGCCGTTGTGCCGAGTGCTCCGAATGCCACGCCGTAGACGGAGACAGCCAATCCGATGAAGACTGCGGTGCGTACGACGCCGCCGCGGACCTCTTCGAAAGTGCTCACCGGAGAACCCTATGAAACGAGGGTCGCCGCCGATGCATCGACGCCGAGTCGGTAGCCGATGCCACGAACGGCTTCGCCGATCTCAGGACCGCCGGCAGCCCTGATCTTCTTGCGCAGCCTGCTCAAGTGCGTCTCGACGATGTGGTCCGGGTAGTGGGCTCCCCACACCGACTGGATGAGTTCGCTGCGGATGTGGACGCGACGCGGTTGCGACATCAATTGTGCAAGGAGATCGAATTCGATCCGCGTCACCGGCACCGGGTTGCCATGCACATCCAACGTCCGCGCATCCAGATCCAGCTTCAATGGGTCGATGTCGATTGTTCGCGATGGAGCAGTGACGTGCTGCGGGTGCCGCTTCACGACGGCATGAATTCGTGCGAGCAAGACCCGCTTCGAGGTGGACGGTGAGATGACATCTGCCGCGCCCGCTTGGAAGCACATCCACTCGCCGTGCTCGTTCGGCTCGGGCAGGAGCACGATGACCGGCACGTCCGTCTCGCGACGGATGATGCGGCAGAGTTCGAGCGCGTTCGGTTCGTGGAGCGCGACAATGGCGAGGCATGCGAGTTGACGGCGAATCTGCTCGGTAATGGAGCGCTGGTCGGAGGCTTCGATGACATGGAATCCGTCGTGCGACAGCGCGTACGTGGTGTTCGCGCGTGTGAGTTGGTCCGAAATGACGGTCAGGATGGTGGGCTTCATGGTCGTGCGAGAACTTTCTGGTCGTGCGGTCCTTTCTGTGTGGGAAACCGTAATTCTGTGTCGAATGCGCTAAACAATCAGGTCGTTGGTCCTCATGGTTATGGTGTGGTCCGTGAGTCGGGATCTGCGTATCGGATTGTCCTTTGCGTTGCTCGGCGTGTTCCTGTTCTCGCTCTCGTTGCCGATGACGAAGTTGGCACTCGACGGCTTCAACCCCTTTGTCACCGCGTTCGGTCGCGCAGCAATCGCCGGAATGCTCGCAATGGTGCTGTTGCGGGTGCGAAAGGTGCAATTCCCCGCGTCGTGGACCATTGCACAGATATCGGTGACCGCCGTCTCGAAAACGCCGTGTGTCGACGGATACGTGATCATGAGTGCAGCAAGGTTGTCGCGGTACGCATCGATCTTCTCGCGAAGGTCGGCGACGTCGACGTTGCCGTGCTCATCCGTGCCGACGACGACCACCCGCATACCCGCCATGACGGCGCTTGCCGGGTTGGTGCCGTGTGCACTGGACGGAATGAGGCACACATTGCGATGGCCCTCACCCCGTGAGCGGTGGTACGCAGCGATCGCGAGGAGCCCTGCAAATTCGCCCTGGCTGCCGGCGTGATGCTGCACGGCGCCGACGTGACGAAGGTGCTGATCGCGCACCGCGGTGCGTCCGGTTATGCCCCCGAGCACACGATGGCCGCGTACGAACTTGCCATCGCCCAGAAGGCCGACTTCGTCGAGCCGGACCTGGCCGTGTCGAAGGACGGCCTCCTGGTGTGCCTGCACGATGACACGCTCGCGCCGCTGCCAGGCCGTGGGCGCCGCGAGAATCGCCCGGCCCGCGAGGATCAGCGCGTCTCAGTCGCCATCAAAGGGCTGGTGCCGAGGGAGATGCTGGGGTGGGAGCCCAAGCACGGCCTGAAGCGGGTACGGATTTTATCTTTTATTCAAGGAAAACGTGTCATTCAATAAAACCGAGATCCCTTCATCCATCTCGAAGCTGTGGCCAGCCACATAGACCCACAGTTTGGTTTTCAAATCTTCGTTTTGGACCACCTGCTGGTAAACCGTGTCGCGGAAGTATTCACGAACTTGCTCTAGTGATGGACTAGCCATGTTATGCACATCTGCTCCTTG
>CAXBQV010000007.1:0-26348 GCA_963978265.1 uncultured bacterium
TGAAGGCGATTTCGGCAAGCCGATCATCGCCGTCGTGAACTCGTTCACCCAATTCGTGCCCGGCCACGTGCACCTGAAAGACCTTGGACAGCTCGTTGCACGTGAGATCGAGGCTGCAGGTGGCATCGCGAAGGAGTTCAACACGATCGCCGTTGATGACGGCATCGCCATGGGCCATGGCGGCATGCTGTACTCACTTCCGAGTCGCGACATCATCTCCGACTCCGTCGAGTACATGGTGAATGCACATACGGCCGATGCGATGGTCTGCATCTCCAACTGCGACAAGATCACCCCGGGCATGCTGAACGCCGCAATGCGGCTCAACATCCCCGCAGTCTTCGTTTCCGGCGGCCCGATGGAGGCCGGCAAGGTCCAGCGGGGCGACAAGACCCGTGCGCTCGACCTCGTCGACGCAATCGTCGAAGCTGCCGATGACAAGAACTCCGACGAACACGTGCTTGCGATGGAGCGTTCCGCGTGCCCCACATGCGGTTCCTGTTCGGGCATGTTCACGGCCAATTCGATGAACTGTCTCACCGAAGCACTCGGGTTGTCGTTGCCGGGCAACGGTTCCACACTGGCAACCCATGCCGATCGCAAGCAGTTGTTCCTGAATGCTGGACGACTGATTGTCGAACTTGCTCGTCGTTACTACGAGCAGGACGACGATTCCGTGCTTCCCCGCTCGATCGCAACATTCAAGTCCTTCGAGAATGCCATTGCACTTGATATTGCGATGGGAGGATCGACGAACACCGTGCTGCATCTGCTTGCGGCAGCGCAGGAAGCCGAAGTGAACTTCACCATGGCCGACATCGATCGCATGTCGCGCCAGATCCCGCATCTGTCGAAGGTTGCGCCATCGACACCCGATGTGCACATGGAAGACGTGCATCGTGCGGGTGGGGTGATGGCGATCCTCGGCCAGCTCGCGAAGGCCGGGAAACTGCACCTCGATGCCAAGACCGTGCATTCGCCGACGCTCGGGGACGCGCTTGCGAAGTGGGACATCTCCCAAACCGACGATCCTGCGGTGCATGAGTTCTTCAAGGCAGCACCGGGCGGTGTGCCCACGCAGGTGGCGTTTTCCCAGGATCGCCGTTATCCGTCGGCTGATCTCGACCGCGAGACGGGCGTCATCCGCAGTGTGGAGCATGCGTTCTCCCCGGACGGCGGGCTTGCCGTGCTCTACGGCAACATCGCCGAGAAGGGCTGCATCGTGAAGACCGCTGGTGTGGCCGTTGAGCTGCACACGTTCCGCGGTCCGGCCGTTGTGTTCCAGTCGCAGGATGAAGCGGTGGAAGCAATCCTGAACAACAAGGTCAAGCCCGGCGATTGCGTCGTGATCCGGTATGAGGGCCCGCGCGGCGGTCCAGGCATGCAGGAAATGCTGTACCCCACCTCGTACATCAAGGCCAAGGGACTTGGGAAAGCCTGCGCACTGATCACCGATGGTCGCTTCTCCGGCGGTACGTCCGGCATGTCCGTCGGTCACATCTCACCGGAGGCGGCATCCGGGGGCGCCATTGCATTGATTGAGAACGGCGACACCATCGTGATCGACATCCCCGCTCGAACGATCAATGTCGAGATCTCAGACGACGAGCTCGCGCGTCGTCGTGCCGCGATGGAAGCGAAGGGCAAGGACGCGTGGAAACCCGTCGGCCGTGACCGGCAGGTGTCTCCGGCGCTGCGTGCCTACGCCGCGATGGTGACGAGCGCAGATACCGGCGCCGTTCGCGACGTCACGCTTGTGGAGTAGGACCTAGTTGCCGCGGGGGCGGTGCGGCTGGATCGCGTGCATCGGGATCTGCCCGAAGCGTCCGGTCTGAAAATCTTCATAGGCCTGCACGATTTCATCACGCGTGTTCATCACGAACGGGCCGTACTGCACGACGGGTTCGCGGAGTGGCAGACCGCCGATGATGAACATCTCGAGATTGGGCGAGCGCGATTCCTGCGCTGCATGCGCGGCGATCCGCAGGACATTGCCTTCGACGAGCACCGCGTTCTGACCGGTTTGGATCGGGTGACTAGCAGAGCCGATCGAGCCCTTGCCCGATAGCACGTATGCAAGTGCGTTGAAGTCCTCACGCCAGGGAATGTCGATCTGCGCACCGGGTAGAAGCGTCAGATGCGTGATGACAATTGGCGTGTGCGAGATTCCCGGACCCCGATGACCGTCGAGTTCGCCAGCAAGGATGCGCAGCAATGCACCGCCATCCGCACTCGTGACAATCGCTGAATCCTCGCCCTGCAAGTCTTGGTACTGCGGCTCCACCCACTTCTTCGATTTCGGCAGGTTGATCCACAGCTGCACGCCATGGAACAGACCTCCGGACTCGACGAGGTGCTCCGGTGGAGTCTCGATGTGCAGCACACCACCGCCCGCAGTCATGTACTGCGTGCCGCCTTCGATGATCAGTCCGCCACCACCATGTGAGTCCTGGTGTTGGAATTGCCCGTCGATGAGGTACGTGAACGTCTCGAAGCCACGATGCGGATGCCACGGCGTGCCCTTCGGCTCACCTGCCGCGTACTCGACTTCCCCCATCTGATCCATGTGGATGAACGGGTCGGCATCGCGAGCGGAAAGGCCGGCGAATGCCCGACGGACGGGAAATCCCTCACCCTCGTATGCCTGTGGGGCATTGATGATCTTGGCGACGTTGCGCAACACCGGTTGCTCGGGCGCATGAAGCCGGGGAAGTGTCAGCGGGTCGGCTGTTGTGGCGGGCATTCGATCTCCTCGAGCAATAGTCAAACATTGAACTATCGGGAGCGCAACTCTATTCCCGCCGCACGAATCGGCTGGTCCGCTGCGACGTGACCACGATCCGCGGTTCAACTTCCCTCCGCCGTGTGGAATACGCCCATGACCACCGTGAACCGTGCCCGACTCCAGCAGGTGCTTGCCGCAGAACGTGCCCTCTACGTGCAACGCAACCCCAGGAGTGCCGCGGAGTTCCAGAAGGCACACCATCTGTTCGGCCGCGTCCCCATGACCTGGATGAACAAGTGGTCCGGCGGATTCCCGCTCTACCTCGACGGCGCACACGGCAACCGCATCACCGATATCGACGGTCACACGTACGTCGATTTCGCGCTTGGTGACACCGGCGCCATGGCCGGGCACTCGCCGAAGGAAACCGCAGCCGCCATTCGGGACCGCGTCGAAGTGCAGGGGGGAATCACGACCATGCTGCCCACTGCGGATGCCGAGTGGGTGGGCGCTGAACTCTCACGACGATTTGGACTTCCACTGTGGTCCTTCACGCTCAGCGCCACGGATGCCAATCGCTGGGCGATCCGGCTCGCCCGGCTCGCGACCGGTCGATCGAAGATCCTGGTGTTCGCCTACGCGTACCACGGCTCCGTCGATGAAACGTTCGCCGTTCCCGATGCGACGGGGAAAGCAGTGTCGCGCCCAGGCAATGTCGCACCACCGGTGCCACTCGACGTCACCACTCGCGTTGTCGAATTCAACGATCTCGAAGCACTGCAGCGCGAACTCTCCCATGGTGATGTCGCTGCCGTTCTGGCCGAACCCGCCATGACGAATATCGGAATCGTGTTACCCGACAACGGATTCTGGGAGGCCGCATCAAGACTCTGTCGTGAGCATGGCTCGCTCCTCATGATCGACGAGACGCATACGATCTCGACGGGTCCGGGCGGCGCGACGAAGGCGTGGGGACTGCAGCCGGACATTTTCGTCATCGGGAAATCGATCGGCGGCGGCATTCCGTCAGGTGCGTACGGCATCACGCTCGATCTTGCGCAGCGCATCACGAAGCACACCGAAGCAGGAGCGGCGTACATCGTGGACGTTGGCGGTGTTGGGGGAACGCTCGCAGGCAACGCACTCTCCATTGGCGCGATGCGCGCCACGCTTGAACATGTGCTGACCGACGACACCTGGCCGCAGATGATCGAACTTGCCACGCAATTCCGCGAAGGAGTAGAGGCGACGATCGCCCAGTACGAATTGCCATGGTCGTGCACGCAACTCGGTGCACGTGCCGAATACCGGTTCGCATCGCCTGCGCCCCGAAACGGAAGCACTGCTGCAGCCGCCGGCGATGCAGAGCTCGAGGAGTACTTCCATCTCTACACAGCGAACCGCGATGTACTCATCACGCCCTTCCACAACATGGCGTTGATGTGTCGGAACACCACGTCGGATGACGTCGCGCGACATACGGAACTGTTCCGTGCAGCAGTCTCGACACTTATGGGTCATTAGTCCTGCGACGGGACTTTCGACCTAGCCACTGATCGCGAAAACGCTGCAATAGCAACACGTTTTCGGTCACATTCGACAATTTGTCACTTGCCCGAGTGCAACGATTGTGCACACAAACGTCACGCAGGAGGGCACGTGAGTGCGCTAGACCTTGCACGGTGGCAATTCGGAATCACCACCGTCTATCACTTCCTATTCGTCCCGATCACACTCGGAACATCGTTCCTCGTTGCAATCATGCAAACCGCATGGGTGCGCACCGGTGACGATGCCTGGCTCCGACTCACGAAGTTCTTCGGGAAGATCTTCCTCATCAACTTCGCGATGGGCGTGGTCACGGGCATTGTGCAGGAGTTCCAGTTCGGTATGAACTGGTCCGAGTACTCACGTTTCGTCGGTGACATCTTCGGCGCACCGCTGGCGGTCGAGGGACTGCTTGCCTTCTTCCTCGAATCGACGTTCCTCGGCCTCTGGATCTTCGGCTGGGACCGCCTCCCCAAGAAGTTGCATCTCGCAACCATCTGGCTGGCCGCGGTCGGTACCACGTTCTCCGCGTACTTCATCCTCGCCGCAAATGCATTCATGCAACATCCGGTGGGCTTCACGATCAATCCCGAAACACATCGTGCCGAGATGACCGACTTCTTCCAGGTTCTCACCCAGAACACCGCGGTCATTGCATACCTCCACACGATGGCGTCGGCATTCCTGGTCTCAGGCACGCTCGTTGCAGCGGTGTCCGCGTTCCTCATGATGAAGGGCAAAGATGCCGTCGTCATGCGCAAGACGTTGAGCATGGGTGCAGTGGTGGTCCTCATTGCAGGTGTTGCGGTGAGCATCACCGGCGACATGGATTCGAAGATCATGGTGAAGCAGCAGCCGATGAAGATGGCTGCAGCAGAAGCCCTGTACAACACCGAATCCGGGGCCGGATTCTCGGTGTTCAGCATCGGAACCCTCGACGGAGAGCAGGAGACGTTCGCAATCAAAGTGCCGAAGCTGCTTTCCTACCTTGCGACCGGCGACGTCAATGGCGAGGTCAAGGGCATCAATGATCTCGAAGCGGAGTACACGAAGACCTATGCGTCGACCGGGCTGAGCGGCACCCAGTTCATGCCGAACATCCCGATCGCGTATTGGTCATTCCGATTCATGATCGGCCTCGGCATGATCGCCGTCCTGTGGGCACTGTGGATGCTGTGGTCGATGCGCGGTGGCCGTGAGCCGAAGGGCAAGCTCGCATACCGGACCGCGACCTGGATGACACTGCTGCCATTGTTCGGCATTTCCTTCGGCTGGATGTTCACCGAGTTCGGTCGCCAACCGTGGATCGTGTTCGGACAGATGACGACGGCAAGTGCCGTGTCTCCCACTGTTACCAGTCTCGATGTCATCATCTCGATGGTGCTGTTCACCGTGCTCTACGGAGTACTCGCAGTGATCGAAGTCGGACTGTTGCTCAAGACCATCAATCAGGGTCTGCCCGAAGTGTCGTCAGACGACGTGAAGGTCGTCGGTGACAACCAACCGCTCACGTTCGCATACTGAGGGAGATAAACATGTCATACGAACTTCTTCAGCAAGTCTGGTTCGGCCTCATCGCCGTTCTGTGGATCGGCTACTTCGTGCTCGAAGGCTTCGACTTCGGGGTGGGAATTCTGTTGCCGGTGCTTGGAAAGAACGAAGCCGAACGTCGTGCACTCGTCACCACGCTCGGTCCGCTGTGGGACGGCAACGAGGTCTGGTTGCTCGTTGCCGGTGGTGCAACCTTCGCCGCGTTTCCAGAGTGGTACGCAACACTGTTCAGCGGTTTCTACCTCCCGCTCTTCCTCATCCTGGTGGCGCTCATCATCCGAGGTGTCGCATTTGAGTACCGCAGCAAGTACGGCGATCCGCAGTGGCGCGCGCGATGGGACGTTGCAATCGTTGTCGGTTCGTTCGTTCCCGCCCTGCTCTGGGGTGTGGCGTTCGGCAACATCGTCCGCGGCACCGAACTCGAGCAGCAGGCGAACACGGGCTTCCTCTATACCGGGGGCTTTTTCGCCCTCCTGAACCCATTCGGACTGCTCGGAGGTTTGGTCACGCTGTCCCTGTTCATGACGCACGGTGCGATCTTCGTCAGCCTCAAGACTGATGGCGATTTGCGTTACCGTGCACGTGAGCTCGCCGTGAAGATCGGCTTGGTCGCAACCGTTCTCGCAGTGATCTTCCTCCTCTGGGCGCAGGTTGCGTACAGCAACAACTCCTGGACCTGGGCACCGGTGCTCCTCGCAGCGGTGTGTTGGTTGGCGGCGGTCTATGCGGTCAAAGCAGGTCGTGAAGGTTGGGCATTCCTTGCCAGTGCATTGACGCTCGGCCTCGCAGTTGTCGCACTTTTCGGCATGCTGTTCCCGAATGTGATGCCGAACATCGACCGTGCACTTCCGGGTCTGACGATCTATAACGCATCCTCCACAGAAACAACCTTGAAGATCATGACGGTTGTTGCCGCGATCATGACCCCGATCGTTCTGCTCTACCAAGGTTGGACGTATTGGGTATTCCGTAAGCGGCTGTCACCGTCGCAGATCCCGAATCCGGAGAAGGGCATGCTTGATCCGGTTCACTAAGCAATAATCGAGGCCATGCGACCACTTGATCCTGCATTGATCCGCTCATCGAGCGCGATCACAGGAGCAGTGGCAACGACGGTCATCACAGGACTCTTTGCGGCGGCCGCGTCAGTGCTTCAAGCTGGCGCGGCCGCCGCCGTAGTGACGAGAGTGTTCCTCGATCGCGCACAGTTGGCGGATGTCCGGCATGAACTGGTGCTGCTCGCTGTGGCGTGGACGGTCCGTTCATTAGCGGTCAGTGCCCAGGATGCATGGTCGCGGTCATACGGGTTGCGCGCCGTCGCAGATCTCCGAGCTCGCGCCGCCCGCGGATTCGCTGTGACTTCGCGCGACAACGCCGGAACCATGGCGCTGCTCACGCGGGGCATTGACGCGATCGAGGTGTACGTCACGAAGTACCTGCCACAACTCATCCTTGCTGTGCTGGTACCGGTTGGACTCCTCGGCTACATCCTGACGCAGGATTTCTGGACCGTCCTCATCATCGTCGTCACCATCCCTTTGATTCCGGCCTTTATGGCGCTCATCGGTTGGTTCACCGAGGACGCCGTGACCCGTCAATGGCAAACAGTGGCGAGGATCACCGATGTCATCACGGACCTCTTCGAAGGGCTGCCCGATCTGGTCGTCTTCAATCGTGCGCGTGCTCAGGTGGACACGATTCGCCGACTCGGGCACAACGCTGCAGATGCCACGATGAAGGTGCTGCGGATCTCTTTCCTGTCGGCGTTGGTCCTTGAGCTGCTGGCCACAATCTCGGTCGCCATCGTGGCCGTCGGCATCGGCTTGCGGTTGAGCCGCGGTGAGCTCGATCTCCAGACGGGGCTGACCGTGCTCATCCTCGCCCCGGATGTCTATCTACCGATCCGGATGGTGGGCACACAATTCCATGCCGCGGTGGAAGGCATGGAGGCGTGGACACAAACGCAACCGTTGTTGCAGACGCGTGCGGAATCCAGAACACCGTGGCACGTGCCCGTGCAGGAACTCGCGGTGTCGGAGGTAACGGTCGGTTACGACCGCCCGCTGGCAGCAGCCATCAATTTCACGGCACGATCCGGCTCATTGACGGCGATCATCGGTCCGTCGGGCGCCGGGAAGACCACGCTCCTTCGAACACTTGCAGGGCTGCAGGCGCCGATGAGCGGCATGGTGAATGCGAACACAACCTCGGTGCATGCGCTGGTTGAGTCGGAATGGTTCCGCCGGATCGGATATCTCTCACAAGATCCCTGGCTCGGACACGGCTCTGTTCGGGCGGCACTCACGCGGGGAACAAGCGCATCCGATGACGAATGCCAACGCGCGCTGACAGCGGTGGGGCTGGAGAGCGTCTATCTGAATGCCGGCATCGATGATCTCGGTACCGGTATCTCGGTCGGCCAACGCCGGCGCATTGCACTCGCCCGACTGTTGCTGCGCAAGCCTGAGGTGTACTTGCTGGACGAACCGACTGCCGCAGTCGACGCAGAGAGCGAAGCGCTGATTCTCGACATTCTGCAACGCTCTCGAGCCGCGGGGTCGATTGTCATCGCGGTTGCCCATCGTCCAGCGCTCGTTGCAGCCGCAGATCAGGTTGTGCGGGTGATGCCGTTATGAGGAAACGGAACTGGGCGATCGCAGCATCGGTTGTCACGTTCGCATCCGGGATCGGCCTCGTATCGACCGGCGGATGGCTGATCAGTGAAGCCGCTTTGCAACCACCACTCCTCGTGCTGCAAGTGGCAATCGTGTCCGTGCGCGCATTCGGCATCATGCGAGGTTCATTCCGTTGGCTCGAGCGCGTGGTGTCGCACGATGCGGCGCTCCAGGAGACGGTTGAACGTCGCGCTGGACTCTGGGCTGGACTCGCTGCGGCAGGGCCGCGTGGCGCGTGGACCTTCCGCCAAGGCGATACGGTCACACGGCTGATCCAGGATGCCGAAACCTTGCAGGAGCGCATGACACGCGTCGTTGTTCCTGCAACAGCTGCGCTCATCACCGCATTCGGTGCAGTAGCAGTGCAAGGGTTGCTGCAGCCGGTGGCCGGGCTGCTGTTCCTCACCGCGGTCTTGGTCGCCGGCATTGCGGTGCCGCTCCTCATTCGAAGTATTGAGCAGTCGACAGCCGATCGGGCACTCCATGAGCGGGCATTCTTGAACTCGACGATCGCGGAATACACCCGTCATCGAGATGAATACAGATTGTTCGGTCTTGTCGATGCAACGGTGTCGGAGATCGAACTGATCGAAAGGCGGAGAGTGGGTGTCGAGACTCGCGCCGCCCGGCTCGCCGGGCTGACGCAACTGCTCTCGATGATCGCGAGCGGCGCCGCGCTCGTCGCAGGATTGGTCGTTGCCATTCCGGCGGTTCGTGACGGAAACCTGCAAGGTCCGCATCTTGCAGTTGTCGCGCTCCTTCCGTGGTCTGCAAGTGAGGTGGTCGCGGCCCTCGCGTCTGCCGCAACCGCGCATGTCCGGGTTCGTGCGGCACAGCAGCGTCTCGCGGAGATTTCGCTCGTCAGCACTCATATTCCCACCGTGGAGCAATCCGAACGATTGGAGCTCCGTGATGTGCATGTTGCATGGAACGACAGCGACGACGTCGAACACATTTCCCTTCAGGTTGAACGTGGAGAGCGAGTGGCGCTGGTGGGCCCGAGCGGCTCCGGAAAGTCCACGATTGCTGCGGCCGTGCTCGGGCTCGTTCAGTATCGCGGAAGCATCGGTGCACCAAATGCGTCCACCGATCGCACCACGTCCGTTGCTGCCGTTCTGCAATCAACCCACGCATTCGATACGACGATTCGCGAGAATCTCCGACTTGCTGTTGATGCAGATGATGTTCGCTTGTCTGAGGTGCTCCGCACCGTGGGCCTTGAACTCCCGCTCGACCGCCATCTCGGGAGCCACCCCCTGTCCGGCGGCGAACGGCAACGTCTTGGGCTCGCTCGCGCACTGCTGACCGATGCGCCGTTCCTGGTCCTCGATGAACCGACCGAGCATCTCGACGACGAAACTGCCCGAATCGTGATGGACGTGATCCTGCGCGCTACGACGGATCGGGGCCTGCTCATGACCAGTCATCGACTCACGGAGCTGACCGGCTTCGACCGAATCCATGTGCTCGACAGGGGTCGGATTGTTGCGACCGGATCATTCGACGACTGCTTCCGGGAGAACGCCTGGTTCCGGGAGTCCGTGCAGTGGCGCTTGGACAAGCAGCAGGTTTGTTGACCACCATATCCCCGTGACCGAAGCCGAAACGAACGCACTCCTCGACGCCGTTATCGACGTCGCGTCAGGGATGAGCTTGAAGTCGACGCTGCAGCGCATCGCGAACAACGCTGCTTCGCTCACGGATGCGCAATACGCGGCCATCGGTGTGCGTGGACGTGACGGCGAACTCGAGGAATTCGTCTATGCAGGTCTCACCGATGAGGAAGCCGACGAGATCGAACGCTTTCCGGAGGGCCGCGGACTCCTCGGACACCTGCTGGCGCACCCCGAGGTGCTGCGACTCGATGACCTGTCGACGCATCCCACTTCGGTTGGCTTCCCACATGGCCATCCGGCAATGCGGACGTTTCTCGGCGCCCCGATCAAGGTGCGTGGTGAGAAGTTCGGTCAGATATACCTGACCGAGAAGCGAGGCGGGAAGGCGTTCACCGAAGAGGATGAACGGCTCACCCGGTCACTTGCGACCGCAGCGGGTGTGGCGATCGACAACGCAAGAAGTCATGAGCTGCGAGGTTCCCTTGCGTTGATCGGTGACCGCGAGCGCATCGCGCGCGATCTGCATGACCTGGTGATCCAGCGGCTGTTTGCAACCGGCATGTCATTGCAGGGGTTGATCCGCAAGGAGAAATTGCAGGGTGAGGTTGCCGAGCGCCTGAACCAGACAATCGAGGAACTCGACAAGACGATCAAGCAGATCCGACAGACGATTTTCGCCCTGCAGGACAGTGATGTGCATGGAGGCTTCCGTCGGCGAGTGATTGCAGAGTACGAAGCGGTACGAGGATTGCTCGACTACCAACCCGAACTTGTCTTCGAAGGCGCTGTGGACACGAGCGTTCCGGAACGGGTCGCGGGTCACGCACTTGCAGTGATTCGCGAGCTGCTGTCGAATGTCGCGAAGCATGCGCATGCGAATTGGGCACAGGTCGTGGTTGCGGTCAAGGATGATTCGTTGTCGATCACGGTGACGGACAATGGCATCGGCTTCACAGAGCCTTCTCACCGACGTGGTCTCGCGAATGTTGCGCGTCGCGCTGACACACACAGCGGCCTGTTCACGATTGAGCCGAACAAACCCAAAGGGACGAAAGCGCGCTGGCAGATCTATCTGCCGAACGAAGAGGACTAGTTCGTCGTCGAGCGCAGGCCGAGGCGAACGGCGAGAGCAGCCGCCTGGGTACGCCGCTCAAGACCGAGTTTCGCGAGCAGTGACGACACGTAGTTCTTCACCGTCTTCTCGGCGAGCGACATCCGTTCCGCGATCTGTCGATTCGTCAAACCTTCGCCGATGAGCTCGATCACTCGGCGCTCCTGATCGGTGAGATCGTCGAGTTCCGCTGCCGCCGAACCGGCCTTGCGCAGCCGTGAACGCACACGCTCGGCCGCATGCGCGTCGAGTGTGGAATCGCCGCGGGCGATGATGCGGATCGTATTGAGCAAGTCCTCGCCTTTGATGTCTTTCAAGGCGTAGCCACTTGCACCCGCCAGGATCGCACCGAGCAATGCTTCATCGTCGGCATACGACGTGAGCATCAGCGTGTGGACCTTCGGTGCAATCGAACGCACTTCCCGGCACAGTTCTACGCCGCTGCCGTCGGGAAGGCGGACGTCGAGTACTGCGACATCCGGCTGGAGATCGACGATCTGCTGCAGGGCGTCATGCACATTGCCGGCATCACCGACGACATTGAGGTCGTCTTCGGCGTTGATGAGGTCGATCAAGCCACGTCGGACCACTTCGTGGTCATCGACGATGAAGACCCTGAACGTCATGTTCCCCCTCCGGCGTAGGTGTCGTCATTCTTCCTGAAGTTCCGACGAAGGGCGAACTAGCGTCCGGCCCGACGAGTGAGGAGCCCCACGGCCACTCGGACCGAGCCCGCCACGAGGAAATACCCGCCGACAACCACACCGATGATGAGCACCGGTGGCTGGCGGAGTCCATCCTGGTAGCCGAACCAGGTTCCTGCAGAAATGAGGATGCCGGCGGCCATCAGCAATACAGCAGACCCGAGCGCTCGTCCCGAACCGTAGTCCTCGTCCGTCATGGGGTGAGGATACGACCTAGGCTTGGTTCACCGGTCCTACCGGTACGCGGGTGTAGTGAAATGGCATCACTGCTGCTTCCCAAGCAGCCAGCGCGGGTTCGATTCCCGTCACCCGCTCGTGACTGGTGCAACGCTGAAATTCGTGAACCTCTCCAAGCACTACGGGAGCACTATCGCTGTTCGTGATCTGTCGGGGGAGATCCGTCCCGGCGTGGTCACGGGGATGCTCGGTCCGAACGGCGCCGGCAAGAGCACGGCCCTGCGCTGCCTGCTCGGACTCGCGACACCGACCTCCGGTGAAGCGTTGATCAACAACCTGCCGTACGGACGACTCGACGATCCCGGTCGCGCAATCGGAACAGTGCTCGAGAACCGTGGCTTCCACCCCGGGCTCACCGGCATCCAGAACCTCCGGGTACTGGCAGCTGCAATCGATGTCGACGACGACCGTGTACACGAAGTACTGGCTCTCGTCGATCTCGCCGATGCCGGAGAACGGCGCGTCAAGGGGTATTCGATGGGAATGCGGCAACGGCTGTCACTCGCTGCCGGGTTGCTCTCAGATCCGCATACGCTGGTACTCGATGAACCGGCGAACGGATTGGATCCGCACGCCATCGTCTGGCTGCGTGGACTGCTCAAGGGTTTCGCGGCCGAGGGTCGCACCGTGCTTGTGAGCTCCCATCAACTCGCAGAGATGCAGCACACCGTGGAGGACGTGTTCATCATGGATCACGGGAATCTGCGCGCACAGGGATCAATACAGGACGTTTGTGCAGGCCGAACGCTCGAGGAAGCGTTCATGGCGCTCACGGAAAGCAGCCGATCATGAACCGCACGTTGACGGCCGAATTCCGGAAACTGCTGTACCAACGGAGCACCTGGTGGCTGCTCCTCGGTGCCACGCTGTTCTCGATCCTGAACACGACTTCTGCTGTTGCGTCCATCCAATCGGTTGGCAAACAACTCGAACTTCCCGGACTCGACACTGTTGAAGGCCTGCGCGATGTGTACGCGAACTCAATGGCTGCGTATATCTTCGCGTTGATCATCGGGATCATGTTGAGCACGGGTGAGTTCAGGCACAACACAGCAGTGGCAACGTATTTGGCACAGGCGGATCGTCGAAAAGTACTTGGTTCGAAGATGGTGGTCGCCGTTGTTGCTGGACTCGTCGTGCAACTTGTGGCGACCATCGTCTCCATCGTTGTCGCGTACCTCTACATCGCCCGATACCCCCACGCCGATCTGCAATTCGGTGACTATCTGCGTTTCATCTGGGCTGCTGAACTGTCCGGTGCCGTGTTGGCAGTCGTCGGCGTTGCGCTCGGCACCTTGGTTCGCAACCAGACGCTAGCGATCGTGGGAGCACTTATCTGGCTCCTTCTCATCGAGGGATTGCTTGTCGCGTTCTACGAACGGATCGCGAAGTGGCTGCTGACAGGTGCGATTTCGTCATTGCTCGACATCCAGTTCGAGACGTCGTATATGTCGTTCGGTCGCAACCTCCTGCCCGCATGGGGCGGGACACTCTTGCTTCTGGCGTACGCCGCGACCTTCGCCATTGTCGGCATGCTCACAACGCTACGGCGTGACATCGACTGATCACCAAGGAAGTTCGAGCACCCCGACGTCGTCGCCGACATCGGCGCCTCCGGGCTCAGACACGAGGAAGCAGTTCGATGTTGCGATGCCGCGGAGCATTGCGGATCCCCAGTACTCGGTTGGTGTCGCGGTTGCGCCTGTACGCGTCGCCGGGATCAACCGGCGTTCACCGGCCGGTGCGGAGATCGACCCGAGCGTGCGAACAGTTTCCATCGCGGGAAGCGGTTGCTTCGCCATCGCCAGCAGGATGGGTTGCGCGAACGTGAGGAATCCGGCCACACCTGCAAGTGGATTTCCCGGGAGTCCGATGACGAATTGACCCGTCGGGAGTTCCGCCAGCAACATCGGGTGTCCGGGGCGGACCTTGACCTCGTCGATGATCAACGACGCACCAACTGCGGCGAGGGCTGCATGCATGTGGTCGACCGGTCCCTTTGCGGTTCCTCCCGTCGTGAAGACGAGGTCTGCCGTGCTGTTGCGCAATGCGTCGACGGTGGCATCGAGCGTGTCTGGTACATGCGTCACTCCACGACGTTCCGCGCCGTAGCGATTGCTCCAGTGCAGTACCTGCACGCCGAGCGCATCACGGACCTTGCCTGCTGGCGGGATGCCAGCGGTCACGATCTCATCGCCCAGAATCAGCGCTTCCACACTTGGTCGCCGATGCACGACCAGTGAATCGTTCCCCACCAGCGCGGCAAGTCCCACGATCGGTGGTGTGACCACAGCACCTGCATCGATCAGCACGTCACCGATGCGCGCTTCATCCCCTGTCGTGCGGATGTCCAGCCCGGATGTGATCGCATGTGTTGCGATCAACTGCTCGCCGATCCGCTCGCCCCACTCCCGACGAAGGACTGCAGTGGCGCCGGCCGGAACAGGTGCACCGGTTGCGATCTCCAACGCTTCACCGGCCGAGATTGCGGGCGGCATGGAGCCCGCGAGTACACGGCCGCGCACGGTCCACGGCGCATCGCCTGCGACGGCCCATCCATCCATCATTGCCGTGTCGAATGCGGGCACCATTGATTTCGCGGCGATCGGTTCGGCGAGGGTCAGGCCGATCGCGTGCTCGAGCGTGCTTTGCACGGGTTCGTTGGCACCGGCTGCTGTATATGCCGCGGCTCGTGCGTCGTCCCAGATGGGTTCATGCAAGGTCACCGCATGAGCGTACTTCGGTGACAGGATGACCTCATGGCCAGCGCTGCGATCATCGTCGTCGGCGGCGCCGCGCGCAGATTGGGTGGCATCGCCAAGCCTTGGATCTCGGTGCGGGGCCGCCCGATCGTGGACTGGGTGGTCGATGCGGCACGAGGCCACGTCGACGAAGTCGTGCTTGTCGGCACACCACCCGAACAGTGGTCGCGGCCGGATGTTCGGTGGACGTGTGAGGAACCGACGGGTGCCGGCCCGGTGGCGGCCGTCTCAGCCGGTATCACCGGTATCGGTGACGACATCGAGGAAATCCTGCTCCTCGCAGGTGATGCCCCGTTCATCGAGCAGCCACTGCGGTTGCTGTTCAGCGCAGCGATCACCGCAGATGGCGTCGCGATCCACTCCGGCGGGCGCGTGCAGTTCCTGTGCGCTCGCGTGAAACGAAATGCATTGCAGACTGCCCTCACTACCGCATCGACGTCCATGCGAAGTGTGTTCGCGAGCCTTCGCATCACCGAGATCGAAGCTGAAGTGGTCGACGCGGATACGTGGGAAGATATCGCCAGATTGCGACAGGAGCAGCAGATGGATGAATGGCTTGAGGCAGTAGCGGAGAAGCTGGGCATTGCTCCAGCCGTCGACATCGACGCAGTTCTGGACCTCACACGCGATGTCGCACACAGCCTTGAACGGAAATACGCACCGCTGACGTCGTACCTCCTTGGCTATGCCGCTGCGTCGAAGCAACTTCATCCGGCGCAGATCGCTGCACTTGCGGCGGAGCTCGGTGCGATGGCGAAGGACCACGCATGACCGACTTCACGCATCTCAATTCGTCGGGAGAGGCGCACATGGTGGATGTTTCCGATCGCGATGTCTCCGATCGCGCATCGACAGCTGCCGGTTTCGTGTCACTGCGCCCGGAGACGATCACTGCCATTCGGGATGCAAGACTCCCGAAAGGCGATGTGTTGTCGACTGCGCGAATCGCTGGGATCCAGGCGGCCAAGCGCACCCCTGAGCTCATCCCACTGTGCCATCCGATCGCGATCACGTTTGCAGAAGTCACATTGGCGGTCACGGACACGGGGATCGAGATAGCGGCGGATGTGCGCATCAAGGATCGCACCGGTGTCGAGATGGAAGCACTCACCGCTGTCACGGTTGCAGGCCTCACCATCATCGACATGGTGAAATCGGCTGATCCGGGGGCAACGCTCACGAACGTGCGCGTGATCAAGAAGTCGGGTGGTCGATCCGGGACGTGGACCAATGCAGCAGTATGAAGGTCTCAACATCGCGGTCATCACGATCTCGGATCGTGCCGCCGCCGGTGCCTATGAAGACATCAGTGGTCCCCTGATCGCCCAGCGCTTCGCGGACATCGGTGCCAACATCATGCAGCAGGTTGTGGTACCCGATGATGTAAAGGCCATTGCTGATGAAATCCGACACGGAGCAATCGCCGACGTGATCATCACGACCGGCGGAACTGGTGTCGCGCCGCGAGATGTCACGCCAGAGGCGACGAAACAGTTCCTCGAGCTGGAACTGCCAGGAGTGGCGGAGGCGCTGCGAGCACACGGAGTGAAGTCGAATCCGATGGCGGCAATCGGTCGTGGCCTCGCAGGATTCCATGGACGGACCTTGATCGTGAATCTTCCAGGATCTGTGAAGGCGGTCGAGGAGAGTCTGGAGATTCTGCTGCCGATCGTTCCACACCTGGTTGCGCAGCGAGCAGGTCACGACCAGCACTAGCATTTTCGCGTGCAGCCGCTCGCCATCATCACCGATGCGATGATCGACGTCGCCGCACTGCACGCGCACGTGGAGGATGCGGCGCACGGTGCGATCGCGCAATTCGTCGGCACCGTTCGGAATCATGATCATGGCCGACCGGTCGCCGAACTCGAATACCAGGTCCATCCCGACGCCCTCGACACACTCCGAGCGATCCTCGACGAAATCGCCGCTACGTACCCCGATGCCCGTATCGGTGCCGCCCATCGGTTCGGCGCACTGCAGATCGGTGACATCGCATTTGCCGCAGTTGCAGCAAGTGCACATCGGGATGTTGCATTCACGGCACTGCGTGACGTGGTCGAGCGGGTGAAGGCGGAACTTCCTATCTGGAAGCGACAGCAGTTCGTCGACGGGTTACATGAATGGGTGAACTTTGCATGACACTGTTCATCGACAAGTTCGGGCGTGAACACCGTGATCTCCGGGTCTCGCTCACGGACAAGTGCAATTTGCGCTGCACTTACTGCATGCCGAGTGAACATATGCAGTGGTTGCCGAAAGCGGAGCTCCTCAGTGTTGACGAACTGTTGCGCGTCGTTCGTCTCGCCGTGAGCGCCGGCATCGAAGAAGTTCGCCTCACCGGGGGTGAACCACTGCTCCATCCGCATGTGGTGGACATCGTTGCTGGAATTGCCTCACTCCCGACGGCACCGACCGTCACCTTGACCACGAACGGCGTGCATCTGGCTCCAGTTGCCCAGTCATTGGTGGATGCGGGGCTCCAACGATTCAACATTTCCTTGGATACCCTCGATCGTGATCGATTCAAGCAATTGACCCGACGCGATGAACTGGGTGCAGTACTGCAAGGCATCGCTGCCGCGAAGGCCACCGGCATACGTCCGATCAAAATCAATTCAGTGCTTATGGCCGGTGTCAATGATGATGAGGCACCTGAACTTCTGGCATGGGCCATCGCCGAAGGATTGCAGTTGCGCTTCATCGAGGAGATGCCGCTCAACATCGATCATCATTGGTCGCGGAGCAACTATGTCAGTACGGATGACGTCATCACGTCACTTCGAGCAAGATTCACACTCACCGAACTCCCGCGAGATCCCCACAGTCCTGCATTCCTGATGGGCGTGGATGGCACGGCGCAGACCGTCGGCTTCATCTCGTCCGTGAGTCGGCCGTTCTGTGGAGGCTGCGACCGTGTTCGGCTGACCGCGGATGGGCAATTCCGGAACTGCCTCTTTGCGCGAGAGGAATCCGATCTGCGCAGCTTGCTGCGGAAAGACGCCACGGATGAGCAGTTGCTGCAGCGGATGCTTGAGTGCGTGCAGGCGAAGAAGCGTGGCCATGGCATCGATTCGGACGATTTCGTACAGCCCGAACGTTCGATGCATGCAATCGGCGGTTAGCCCCCGGCGAACGGTGGCAGGAGATCGACGAGATCGTCGGTGCCCCACTGTGTGGTGTTCCCGGGCTCGAGTCGACGACCTCCGGACATGAGACTGGCTGCATCAAACAACTGACCCATTCGATTGCCAAACTGTTGAACGAGTTCGGCACGCAATGACGGGATGTCTGTCGCTTTCGCACGGTACTCATTGCACCCGGCGATCTCGCGTCCAACTGCATAGAAGCGAACGAGCATTACCCCACCTTGCGATGTTCCAGGCGATGCCGGCGGCGGACTGCGGCATCTTCCAATGGCGACGTCCGACCAATGATGGCACGCATCGCGCCGACGGCTGCGGTGGCGAGGAAGCGCACCAGCCAGCGAGGTGGGATACGAACATCGATCATGCGCGCGTAGTTCGGCGGAAGTAGATCCACTGCCGCCCAGAAGAGGATCCGATACGCGGGACGCGCAGCACGTGGCAGCGGGGCCGTCTTGATGAACTCGATGACACGTCGGGTCTTGGCGTCCACGCGCAGGACTGGCGCGTATCCCGCCATCCGCTCATGCAGTTCCTGTTCCGATGTTGGTGGATTCGTGAGACCGAGCGGGGTGACGGCCGCTCCCCATTGGGCAACGTAGGCATCTGCACCACCGGGAATCGCTTTGCGGCCGTAGCGCAGGTGTGTCGAGAGGAACGACTCGGTGAAGGCGAGGTGTACCCACTGCAGCAAGTCCTGATCGCTGGCCTGGTAGGACCGCTGCTGCTCGTGTTCATCGATGTACGTCCCGCGAACCCGCTCGTGCATGGCACGCACCCGGGCCGCCTCTTGCTCGATCGCTGCGCGCGACCCGAAAGTGGAGATCGTCAACCAACGAATGGTTCCATGTAGTCGTCCCAGTACGTCTTCTTCGTATCTGGAATGCTGCATGACACCGGCCAGACTCCCAGGATGCAACGCCTGCACGAGCAATGCACGGACCCCGCCGATGGTCGTCGCAATGTCGGCATGCACGACCCACGGGGCGTCGGACGGTGCGAACAAGCCCAGGTCGTCGCCGACTTCAACGAGCGGAGTCCATGCAGGGACACCGGTTTGGGAACCACTGAGCAGTCGCCGGAGTCGTCGCTGCAGTTCGTTTCGAATCATCCTGAGGTCGGCTTGAAGAGCCGCGGCCACCATCGTTGCGGAACGAATCTGGCCGCCTTCATCATGAGCATCATCGGACGAGGAAAGACGATCTCGGGCTTCTTGCGCTCAAGTCCGTCGACGATGAATGTTGCGGCTTCCGATGCATCGATGATGAATGGCATCGGGAAGGTGTTCACATCCGTCATCGGCGTCCGAACGAACCCCGGAGACACGGTGACCACATCGACACCGGTGCCACGCAAGTCGCATCGGAGCGACTCGAGCAGATTGAGTTGCGCAGCCTTGCTCGGGCCATAGCCGCTCGACCCGGGCATGCCGCGGTAGCCGGCCACGGACGAGACGCCGACGAATGTGCCTGATCCCTGCCGCAGCATCGGCGGCACAACGGCCGCGATGCAGCGCGCGAGGCCGAGCACATTCACGTCATTGTGTCGCGCGAACACCTCGTAGTCGAAGGCCCGTCCGGACATCTGCTTCCAATACCCGGCCACGACAATGACGACATCGAATCGACCGACTGCGGCTGCCGCCTGTTCGACCGATCTCGAATCGCTGATGTCGATGGGTACGACTCGCATGCGTCCTTGTGCGACGTCGTGCAGTGCGCTCTCGCTCCGAGCCGAGATCGTCACGTCGCAGCCGCGCCGCAGCAGTTCCTGAGCAACGGCGGCACCGATGCCGGATGACGCGCCGATCACCCAGGCGCTACGCCCACTCCATCCCGTCATAGCGGCTTCCGGAATCCGAATTGCCAGACGTCGAGGTGCCGCGCGCGGAACCCTGCCTCGCAATATCCGAGATAGAACTGCCACATGCGGTCGAAGACCTCGTCGAAATCGAGTTGGCGGACTACCGCTTGTTGCTCGTCGAACCGAGCGCGCCACAACTTCAATGTGTGTGCGTAATCGAGTCCGAGCGAGTGCTCCTGCTCCAAGTCGAGCGCGGCCGCATGATGCTTGATCGCGTCAACCGACATGATCAGTCCACCGGGGAAGATGTACTTGTGGATCCACGTGTAAGCATGCCGCGACGCGAGCATTCGATCGTGCGGCATGGTGATCGCCTGTAATCCGAAACGCCCACCGGGTTTCAGATGACGCGCAATGGTGTCGAAGTAGGTCTGCCAATACTTCTCCCCCACGGCTTCGATCATCTCGACGCTGACGACGGCGTCGTACTCACCTTCGACGTCGCGGTAATCCCGGAGCTCGATGCGTACCCGATCAGCCATTCCGGCAGCGTCAATGCGTGCTTGCGCGAGGTCCGCTTGCTCCTTGGAGAGTGTGATCGTGTGCACGAATGCTCCACGTTGCGCAGCTTGTAGCGCGAGCTGACCCCAACCCGTGCCGATTTCGAGTACGCGCGTGCCGTCGGAGACGCCTGCGTAGTCGAGGATGCGATCGATCTTTCGGCGCTGGGCTGCTGCCAGACCGTCGAATCCGGGGCGCTCACCGGCGAAATCTGCCGCGGAGTACGTCATGGTCTCGTCGAGGAATGCGCCGAAGAGATCGTTGGACAAGTCGTAGTGGCGTGCGATGTTCGACCGTGCACCGGACTTGTGGTTCTCCTCGTGCGTCGGATGCAGTGGTTCGACGAGCTTGCGGAAGCGACGCATCCAAGCGGGCACGATGTCGAGCAGGCGCTCGGCGTATGGCGTGAGGACGTCGGCAAGATCATGTCCGGGCCCCGGGCGCCAGTCGCCAGCCATGAACGACTCACCGAGTCCGATCTTCAGGTCCACTCCGAGCCGGTGGAAGAAGTTCTCGCTCAGGATCTCGAGCACTGGGAGATCGCCGCGCTTCGGGCCGACAATCGATCCGTCCGGCAGCATCACGTTTACGGGTACATGCGGCGCAATACGCATGAGGAGCCAGCGTGCGACAGCTGCACGTAACCGACTCCTCGGCGGATTGGTGATTGCATCACCTTGCTGTTGATCGCTCATCACGGTCATCGCATTCCTACTTGTTCCTTGTGTTCGGGTCGGGGCACCACGGGCAAGCGTCGTAGCCAGAGCCAGATGCCATGTGCCTTGATCCGCAGCATCGTCTGTTGCGCTGCGAACGGCGTTCGCAGCGCTGCGCGGATGAGTGTCAGCATCGTGGCGCGAACCGGCGTGCCGCTGAAACTCGCAGTGAAGACAAGAGCGTTGTTCTGGTGGAGATTGACTGACACATGTGCATGTTTCGGATCGACCACCGCACGGACGGCGTACTCACCCTCGATGGTGAAGAACGGCGAGACGTAGAACTCCTTCTGAACGGTGCTCTTGCCGAGGTCGTCGAGGTGGATCACGTGTGCATGACGGTCACCGTAGGTGTTGTGGATTTCCAGAATGGCCCAACGCACCCGCTGCTCGTGGTCGATGCACCAGAACACGCTCAGCGGATTGAACACATATCCAAATGAACGTGCGCTTGCCAGCATGAGCAACCGATCCCCCGGTTGCACATGCTCTCCATGTTCACGGGCAAATCGCTCGACGGCGATGCGGATCGATTCCTCGGAGCCACCGAAATGATCTCGACCCGACATACGGGCGAGCACCGAACCCGGGAACGGTGCATCGAGGTCGATCAGCCATTCGTACGTCTTGAACGACAACCCGTGACGCCATGGCATGCGGCGTTCGTGACGTACTGTGCCGCGCACGATTGATGGCAAGGGTGGGAGTTCGGTGATCACCATGCCGCACCAAGCTTCTTTGCTGCTTCCACACCCGAGCGTGCGCCGTCTTCGTGGAACCCCCAACCGAGGTGAGCACCTGCAAAAGCGAGGCGGGGTCCTCCGGCATTGCGGAGCGTTGCCGCTGCCTGCACGGCGTCGACCGTGAACACCGGGTGTTCGTATTGCATACGGGCAATGACCCGGGATTCATCGACATGTTGCGGTGAATTGAGCGTGACGACGTAGTCGGTGTCGCCATCGAGGTGCATGAGTCGGTTCATCCAGTAGCTCACAACGACAGCCTGCGCGCTGTCCGCGCAGTTGCGCATGCGGTAGTTCCATGATGCCCGTGCCTGTGCTGCCGTTGGAAGCAGGCGATCATCCGTATGCAACCATGTCTCGTTCGATGAGTATCCGATCGCCTTGAGGGCCCCTGTTTCGACATCGTCCGCGTCGGTCAGCAGCCGAATGGCGGTACTTGCATGCGTGGCGATGACTGCACAGTCGAATTGCTCCACGCCACTCGCGCTGGTGATCTCGACGCCGTCCCCAGTCCGCCGTACGCCACTCACGGGCGTGGATGCACGTGCATCCGGAATGAGCGAAATGATGCGTTGGACATACTGCTGTGATCCGCCGACGATCGTGCGCCACGTGGGGGAGTTGCCGATTGTGAGCATGCCGTGGTGTTGCAGGAATTCGAAGAGATGCTTCGCCGGATACGCGCGGGAGTCGGCATCACCGGAAGACCACACACACGACACCAGTGGGATAGCGAAGTGGTGCACGAAGTAGTCGCTGTAGTTCCCGCGTTCGAGGAACTCTCCCCAGGTGAGATCGGCCGGCATGGTGCCATCGAGCAGTTTGCGAGCAGCTCGATGAAAACGCGGCACCTCGAAGAGCATCCGCAGGAATCGCGGCTGGAGGAGTCGTGCGGGTTGGGCAGCGATCCCGCGGAGTCCACGACCGCCGGCGTACTGCAGCCCGCACTCCGCGCAGTTGATGCTCATGCTCATCTCGGTGGCTTGGGTCTTGATCCCGAGCTCCCGGAAGATGCGCAACAGGTTGGGATACGTGCGCTCGTTGTGCACGATGAACCCGGAGTCCACGTTCCGTGTCCGGCCATCCGGTCCGGTGATCGTGTGGGTGTGGGCATGACCCCCGAAGCGATCGTCCGCCTCGAACAGCGTGACCGTGTGCGTGTTGCGAAGCGCGTAGGCGGCAACCAAACCGGAAACCCCGGAACCCACGATTGCTGCGGTCGGCCGCATAGGAATACTTCTGTCCAACCTTTGTCTAATGTTGTGCAAGTCTAGCGTGCTGTCGGGAATTATGTCTAGCCTTTGTCGAAGGTTTGTCATACCCTATGTGCATGTACACGATCAAGCGTGCATCCGAGTTGACCGGCGTTCCGGTTGCAACGCTGCGCGCGTGGGAGCGACGCTACGGGATCGGTACCCCCTCCCGGTCGGACTCCGGCTACCGGCTGTACGACGAACAAGCACTCGCCGACATCAATGCCATGCAGCACCTCATTACGCAGGGGTGGGCGCCACGGCAAGCCGCAGCGGCGACCACGAGCCGCCGCTCGAGCATCCGGGAACAGCACGTGGAGTCACCGGACGAACTCGTCGAGGAGTTCCGGCAACTGCGCACGCGCGTGATCGCTTCCGCGCGCAGCATGGACGAGGTCGAACTCGCACAGGCGCTTGATCAGATGTTCAGCAAAGCGTCGTACGAATACGTCGTCGACAACTGGTTGAAACCGGTGATGCAGGACATCGGTGAGGAATGGCTTGCCGGTCGACTCGACATCGCCGGCGAACATTTCGTCAGCAACGCCGTCATGCGTCGGCTCGGTGCCGCGTTCGAGACCGCGCCGCTTCCAGTTCGTGGTCCGCTTGTGCTTGTCGGGCTACCCGCCGGCAGCTATCACGAGATCGGTCCGCTCGCGTTCGCGACGGCGGCACGCCGAATTGGACTTGCAGCGCTGTACCTCGGTTCGAACGTTCCGCTTGAGGCATGGACCAGGGCGGTTTCGATCCACAAGGCATCCGCGATCGTGCTCTCCGTCGTGCAACCGCACGACGTTGCCGAAGTGAACACCTTGGTGGATGTGTTGACCGCCGAGCATCCAGAACTGCTCATCGTCGTCGGCGGCCGACTCCAGCACGACGTCAACGGACTGGTGATGCATCTTCCGGAAGGCATCGCAGCTTCTGCTGCCGCACTCGCAACGCGTTTGATGGGATGAACATGAAGTACGCACTCGCAATTCTGGTCGTGTTGGTGGTCGTTGTAGGACTCCTCCTCACCGTTCCATCGCTGAGCAGGGTGACGCTCTCCGCAACCGTCGAGAGTGCGAAGTCGATCGATGAAGCGTTTGCATACATGGCGGACTTCACAACGACGACGGAATGGGATCCGGCAACCGTCGTCACCGAGAAGTTGAGCGGGGACGGTGGCCTTGGTTCGCGATACCGCAATGTCACCGAATTCAACGGCACCCAGACGCAACTCGAGTATGTGGTGACCGACTTCCGTGCGAATGATCGAGTGGAGCTCCGTGGAGAAAACAAGACGTTGAGCGCGGTCGACACGATGACGTTCCGCAAGACGTCGTCAGGAACCCGTGTGACCTATACGGCCGAATTCACTTTCAAAGGTGTGTATCGGCTTGTATCACCGTTCCTACGTGGAGCGTTTGCGAAACTGGAAGTCGGCGCATTGCAAGGGCTCACGCGGCACTTGAACTAGGCGCGTCGCTCCCACGCACCTGGCGCCTTCAGCAGTGCCTGGATCGCCACGTTGAATTCGCCATCCAGGAGATCGTCCAGCGTGACGCGTTCGAGAACGTCGCGGATGGAAACCCGGGCAGCGATCCACAGATCGCGCAAGTGCGTTGCGGCGCCGCCGTAGTCGACATCTTCGGGACGCTCGCCGCGTACTGCTGCCAATGGACCCTCGAGTGACCGCACAACATCGGCAACGGTGATGCGGTCCGCGGGTCGGTCGAGTCTGTACCCACCGTCGACGCCGCGTTTGCTCGCAATGATCCCGTCGTTGCGGAGGTCCCGCAGGATCGCTTCGAGGAACTTCATCGGGATGTCCTGTGCAGCCGCGATCGTCTCGCCCTTGACGAGCGCCTTGTCGTCGGTCCGGGCAACCGTTGCCAACTCGAGCAAGGCCCGAACCGCGTAGTCAACTTTGGCGGAGACGTGCACAGGCACATCTAAGCAGCCACGCCGGTACATGTGGGTTCAGCGCCTGCCCAGACCACGATTTCGAAGCACGCGGTGACGAATCGGAGCGAACACCAGGCGCTCTACCGCCACACCCACCGTCAGAATAAGGAGAATCGCTCCGAGCACGAGCGGCATGTCCCCAAGGGTTCGGCCCGTATCAAGCATCTGCCCTAAGCCAGGGCCGAGAACTGGCGATACGGCAATGAGCTCAGCTGCCATGAGTGAGCGCCATGAGAATGCCCAGCCTTGCTCCAGTCCCGCGAGGAATCCCGGCAAAGCAGCGGGCAGCAGGATGAAGCGGATCGCGTGCGGGATGTCGCCCTTGTCGAGATAGGCGAGGCCGCGCGCCTCGGCTTCGAATTTCTCGGCCCACGGGTAAGCGGGCGCGTTCTCCACGCCCCAGGCGTACGCGCGCAGATTGTGCACCAGATTGCCGCTGCCAAAGATCAGGACGCCTTCTTCGCGCAACTGGGCCAGGCGGCGTCCGATTTCGAAATGGTACTGCGGCGGCTGCGTGGCATCGATGCTGAGCTGCACCACCGGCACATCCTCCGGCATGTAAAAACGGAACCAGGCCGCCAGCGCATAGCTGGTCGTGGCGATAGCGCCCGCCTGCTGCTGCGTCCGCAACGAAGCCGTCTGCGGCGCCAACGCCTGCCTGGCTTGATTCTGCTCGAAGACATCGCCAGCGCGCATCGCTCTCGGATGAAGACCACCGTGCTCGTGGACATTCAGGCACGCTTTGCGGAAAAGCCAGGAGACTCCTCCTCGGTAGAGGTTTCCTATTTTTTCTTCGATGAGCGGATCAATCCAATCAGTCGGTTTATCGCACGCTCAGAACGGATCGGTGCCTTTCCCTTATCTCCTGCGAACTACCAAAAGCTTTCCGATAAGGTTTCAGGAGATTTGCGGAGCAAATTGGAAACCCTGCTTTCTAGTGAACCGTAGGCGAGAGCTTCAGTTTCCAGGCGTGCCAGGAGCTAGCCCAATTTTTTGCTGCATCTCTTCGAGCTGCTTTTGCAGCTGCTCTTTCTGCTCGTTCGACAGCTCGCCCTTGTCGAGCTTCTCTTGCAGCTTCTTCACTTCCTCGGCCGCCTTCTTCAGGTCGACATCGTTCTCCATGTCGCGAATGATCGTCTCGACGCTCTCCACATCGGAGGCGTAAAAACGCTCAAGCGCTTTGTTCACATCGGTCGTCGAAGCCACCACGATCCGCACGTCCTTGCCCAGGAACGTTCGCAGTTCGT